>JBJTRZ010000208.1:0-1482 GCA_046076415.1 Armatimonadota bacterium | reverse complement strand
GGGTGGGCGCGGCTCCCGTTTCCGCCTTTCGTTCCATCGCGCATCGCAAGCCGATGCTTTCCCTTGGAAACGCGTTTTCCGCGGAGGAATTGACCGAATTCGACCAGCGCGTGAAGCGGATGTCCGGCCTTGGCGAATCGGTCCAGGTCGCGTATTCCTGCGAGCTCAAACTCGACGGGTTGGCGGTGTCGTTGACGTACGAGTCGGGTGTGCTCGTCCAAGGTGCGACTCGGGGCGACGGCACCACGGGTGAGGACATCACGGCGAATCTACGGACGGTGCGGGGAATTCCGTTGCGGCTCGCCGGGGAGAACCCTCCGGCGGTGCTCGAGGTGCGCGGCGAAGTGTATCTGACCCATGGCGAGTTCGCGCGCATCAACTCCGAACGCGAATCCTCCGGTGAGCCGACGTTCGCGAACCCCCGCAACGCGGCGGCGGGGAGCCTGCGACAGTTGGATCCGAGGATCACGGCTTCCCGGCGGTTGGCCGCCGCGTTCTACGCGGTGGGGGAATCGTCGGGATGGTCGGCCACGACCCAGTCCGGTTTGCTTGGGAGCTTGGGGGAATGGGGTTTCCCGACAAACCCGCATCAGGTGCGGGTGACCGATATCGATGGCGTGAAGGCCCATGTCGAAAGCTGGTCCGCGCGGCGGGGAACTTTGGATTACGACACCGACGGAATCGTGGTGAAGGTCGACGATGTCCGGTTGCAGGAGGAGCTTGGTCAGGTGCAGCGGGCGCCGCGCTGGGCGATTGCTTACAAGTATCCTGCGCTGCAGGTGGAAACCGTGGTCGAGGATATTCTCGTGCAGGTGGGTCGGACGGGCGCGGTCACTCCGCTCGCGAAACTGCGTCCCGTGGCGTGCGCGGGGGTGATGGTTGGCCGGGCGACATTGCACAATCAGGACGAAATCGACCGCAAGGATGTGCGGGTGGGCGACACGGTGGTGGTGCAGCGGGCGGGCGAGGTGATTCCGGAAATCGTCGAGGTCGTGGTGGCCAAGCGTCCCGCGGGATCTTCGCCGTGGCGCCTCCCGTCGACGTGTCCTTCCTGCGGTACGGAATTGGTCCGCGCCGAGGGCGAGGCGGTGACCCGGTGTCCCAACGCATCGGATTGCCCGGCGCAATTGTTGACGCGCCTCGAGCATTTCGTCGGCAGGAATGCGATGAATATCGAGGGCCTTGGCGGCGAGCGACTGGCGCAATTGGTGGAGGCGGGCTTGGTGCAAGATGCCGCCGATTTGTTCACGTTGACGGTGGACCAATTGCTCCCCCTCGAGCGGATGGGTCCCAAGTTGGCAGAGAATCTCGTGGGAATGATCGCGTCCCGGCGAACGGTACCGCTCGCGCGCTTCCTGAACAGTCTGGGCATTCGGCATGTCGGGGAGCGGGCCGCGGCGGTGCTTGCGGGCCGTTTCGGGTCGCTCGAAGCGGTGCGTGCGGCCGATCATGACGCGTTGTCTTCGGTGCCGGAGGTCGGTC
>JBJTRZ010000207.1:0-4517 GCA_046076415.1 Armatimonadota bacterium | reverse complement strand
TGAAGCGCATGCCCCCCATCCGCTGCACCAGCGACGGTGACGCGTCCGCCGAGCGTCAGGCGACCGGCGAAGGGCGCGCGGATCCCGGTGCGAACAGCAGCGTGGAACCACCATCCTTCAACTGGCGACCAAACGCCTCCGCGTTCACGGGCTTGCTGAATAGGTACCCCTGCATGATGTCGGTGCCTTGTTCGGCGAGGAATGCGCGCTGGGCTTCGGTTTCGACGCCCTCGGCCACAACCTGGAGCCCAAGGCTCTTCGCCATTCGGATGATGGCGATGGCGATCGCCGCCGCGTTTTCGTCTCCGGGCAGGTCGAGCACGAAGCTGCGGTCGATCTTGACCTTGTGGACGGGGAACTGGCGCAGGTAGGCGAGCGACGAATATCCGGTGCCGAAGTCGTCGATGGCGATGCGGAATCCGCGGACATTGAGCGTGCCCAGCACGTCGGCGGCAAGCTCCGCCTTGCGCATGACCGTGCTCTCCGTGAGCTCGATCTCGAGCAGCGACGGCTCGATGCCCTCCTCGGCCGCGATCAGGCTCACGGCTTCCGCCAAACTATCTTGTCGAAACTGCTTCGCGGAGAGGTTGACCGCGACCGGCACCAACGGCAGCCCTTCGGTACGCCAAGCGTGCAACTGGCGGCAGACCTCGGCGATCACCCACCGACCGATCGGATAGATGAGTCCGTTCTCCTCGGCGATGGGGATGAAGGTGTCGGGAAGGACGAGTCCGTCGACGGGGTGGTTCCAGCGGATGAGCGCCTCCGCGCCGACGATATGGCCGGTGGCCAGATCGGTTTGCGGTTGGTAGAGCACCTCGAACTCCCCACGTTCGATCGCGCGGTGCAACCCGTCGTCGAGCGCGAGTTTCTCCTTGCTGCGTCCGAGCATCTTCTCGGAGAAGAAGTGGACGGGATCGTGGGCGGTTTCCTTGGCGTGGTACATGGCCAGGTCCGCGTTGCGCAGCAGGGTGGTGGGGTCGTCGCCGTCGTAGGGGAAGACGCTGATTCCCACGGACGGGCGGGTACGCAGGGTGTGGGGATGGATTTCGTAGGGCTGGGAGAGAGTTTGGACGAGGCTGCCGGCGATGCGCCGGATGATGGCGCTGTCGGAGACATTGGGCAGCACGACCACGAATTCGTCGCCTCCCACGCGGGCGACGATGTCGGAGTCGCGGACGGATTTGCGCAGCCGGGCGGCGACCTCGCAGAGGAGTTTGTCGCCCACGGCGTGGCCCAGGGTGTCGTTGATCAACTTGAATCGATCGAGGTCGAGGAACATCAGAGCCAGATTCGCGCCGCGCGCGCGCGCCGAGGCTACCGCTTCATCCAGCGCCGTGGTCAGGTAAAGGCGGTTGTGCAGTCCGGTTAGGGGGTCGTTGTGGGCAAGACGGTGCGCCTCCGCCTCGGCGAGCGCCCTCTCGACTTCGGCCTCCTTGCGTTCGATGAACTGGCCGAACTGGCTACCAATCGATTCGAAAAGGGCGACAATATCCGGGTCGATCGGCCGCGGGCCTTGCCCGAACAGTTCGAGCACGCCGTGGAATTCTCCCGAAACCACGACCGGGATTCCGATCCCGGATCCGAAACCGCATGCCTCCGCCGCCGCGCGTCTCGTAAAGTTTCCAAGCGCATCGAGGCTTTCGATCCACTGTGTGTGGCGGGTCTCCCAGACGCTCCCGGGTAGTCCAACCCCGCGCTCGAACTGCACCGACCGGGATTTCTCGGTGAATGGGGCGGTCGCGTCCGGAGTAGGCGTCCATTGCAGATTCATCCGCAAGGTATGGGTGCGGCGGTCCACCGTATAGTAAGCGCCGTAGTTCCAACCGAGGCCCTCGCCCAAGGTTGCAAGCAACTGTGGAACGGCATCGCCCGGCGAGCCGGCGTCCGCAAGGATTTGGGTCACCGCCTGGGCGACGGCTTGTCGGTTTGTGGCGCGTTGCAACGCATCTATCCGGTCCACGAGATCCGCATTGAGGCGCCGTACCTCGTCCTCCGCCTTGCGGCGCGCCACGATGTCTTCCCGAAGCTTCGTGGCGATGCGCTCCGCATCTTCCTGCGCGGTCTTTGTCCCCCGCATCAGAACGAGAAGGTCGACGAGGGGATCGTGCGGCGGAAACGAGGAAATGCTTAGTCCGAGCGAAAGCAGTTCGGTCACATCGGTAAGCCAAGGGCCTCCGATGAAGAGGAAACCGCGGGTATCCGCCATCCACTGCCCGCGCAAACGGAGCGGTAGCGCACCCACCCGGCGTTTCAAGATGCACATGGTGCCGGCGATCGAACGAATCGCATCCGGGATGATCGCCACTCCCGCTGGTCGTTCGAGTTCGAAATGGTCGCCAATGCCGTCGCCGGGGCGCATGGTCGGCACCAAGATCCGGAGTTGCGGACCCGCCGACGTTACGCTCAGCTGGGAATCGCATTCGATATGGAACGGAAACGCCCGGGCGAGCTGATCCGCCGTGAGGCCGTTGGACAGGGGGTCTATCTCCATCGATTCCTCAGGCTCCGAAGGTTTCCGCGACGAAGGTCGGGCATCCGGCATGGCGAACGATACGGCGCATGCGGGAGGGGGCGGACATCGCTGCCTTCACCGCAAAAAACATGCCCGGATCAGGCCTCGCCGGGCAAGGCCGACGGCCACGCTCCGGCTCCGGTGGGATGGATGTGAAAAATCGCGTGCCCATCGTGAGGGTCGGCGGAAAGCGTGATCTCGAGCGATATACCCATTTTTTCCGCGAGCCCGTGGAGAATGCCCGTGACGATCGGGGAGAAGCCCTCGCGCTCGGACCGGTAATGCAGAACGATATCGCCGCCCGGCCGAACATCGGCGTGGAACGACGGTGGCCGGCTCTCGGGAAACGCCATTCGGATTCGGTCGTGCAGTTCGTCGAGTTTGATCAAGCATTCCGCGAAATCGTTGCCGGTCAATTGCAGGAGCGCACCGTAGATCCGCTCCGAATAGCCGACCCACCATCGGCCGAAGGTCTCCATCACCGCTGCGACCGGGAGTCCGAGTTCGTCGCTCGCGGCAACGACCAAGCGCAAGGTTTCGGAATCGTCGTAGTTGCGCGTCAGATCGTATCCACTGGCACCGACCCCGGCACGATCGACGATGGCGCGCCATACCGGCTCGCCGAATCCCTCGACAACCAGCTCGGCGATTGCGTTGTTGATGATTCCGTACATAAGGCGGTTTGGATTCCTGGGGGCGCATCCGCGCGCCGCGCCGGATTGAACCGGGGGGTTAGGAGAGCCAGGCTCCCGGACCGGAAGGAAGCACTCGGTACACCACATGGCCATCCGAGGCGTCCTGTTCCCAGTGGATCTCCAAGGTGATTCCCATGCGATCCGCACTGCCTTCAAGCTTGCCGGTCACGATCGGTCCGAGACCTTCCCGCTCGGATCGGTAGTGGATGGCGATCCAACCATTTTCCTCGGGAACGCATTGGAACGACGGCGGGCGCAGTTCCGGGTACGCCATTTTCAAACGCGAGTGCATGGAATCGAGGTTGGAGCAAAATTCGAGAAAATTCGATCCGGTGAATCGGAGCAGGTCCCCGTAACCTTGTTCGGCGTAACCGATCCAGTACTTCCCGAAGGTTTCCAGGATCGCTTCCGCGGGCAGGCCCAATACTTCGACCGCCGCCCCGACGATGCGGTAGGTTTCCGCGTCGTCGTAGCTTTTCAGCATCACGTACTCGGTTCCGGGAACTCCGGCCTTTTCGAGGATGCGATGCCACGGTTCCTCGCCAAAGTTCTCGGTGACGAGGGATTGGATCGACTGATTGATGATTTCGTACATCAATGAACTTCCTTTGGTCGACCCCCGGTCAGGGAGTCCACCTTCCCGGACCCGAGGGCGTGACATGGAAAATCGCGTGCCCGTCGGCGGGGTCCTCGGACTGAACGATTGCCAGCGTGATGCCCATCCGTTTCGCCAGGCCGTTGAGCACACCGCGAACGACGGGTTGCAGTCCGGCGCGTTCGGAACGGTAGTGAATTTCCATGGCGCCGCCGGGGAGGGGAGTCGTGGTGAACGACGGAGGACGCAGCTCGGGAAATGCGAGTTTGATCCGCGCGTGCATTTCGTCGAGGTGCGAAACGAACTCGAGGAAATTGTCGCCGGTGAAGCGCAGCAATTCGCCGTACCCGATCTCGGCGTATCCCACCCAGTATTCGCCGAAAGCCTCCAGCACTTCTTCCGCCGAAACGTTCAGGATCTTCGTGGCGGCTCCGACGATTTTGTAGGTTTCGTCGTCGTCGTAGCTGCGCATGAGCACGTAGTCCGGCCGTCCAATCCCCGCTTCGTCGAGGATTTGCTCCCAAACGGTTTGGCCGTAACGACTCGTGATCAACGCTTCGATCGACTTGTTGATCATCCCGTACATGGTTGTGGCGTTCCTTTTGATTCGTCCGGGGGAGACGATTGGCCGATGGGGCCGAACAGGGCGCCCCGCGAGGAGCGGGCAGGTAACGCCACTCCTACACCTGTTACCACGGAAGGGCTTCCCCGC
>JBJTRZ010000206.1:0-5631 GCA_046076415.1 Armatimonadota bacterium | reverse complement strand
CATCCTCGAGACTCCCGAGAACCTGGAAGCCTTCCGCAAAGAGGTCTCCTCGTATGCCGAGAACGCGATCGGCCCCGATGCCGGTAGTCCCGAGGATGTGAAGGAACTCCAGGGTCTGCTGCGAAAGCTCGGCTACGACGTCGAGCCGACCGGACAGTTCGACGAGACGACCAGCCTCGCCGTCATCGACTTCAAACAGAAGCACGGCATCACGCAGTCGTACCTGCTCGCGAGTGGCAAGCCCGCCATCAACGAATATGTCGATGAGACCACGGCGCGGGCGATGCTCGAGGCCGCCCGCGAAAAGGTCGGACCCGCTGTAAACCCGCTCCGACATCGACGCGTTGCAGGACGCCGCGCGCGCCTCCGGCAGCCTTGCGGTGCGCATCGACCGGTCGCCGGCGGGCGATCCCGTGGGCATCGCCCTCTCGCCCGTCGAGGGAACCGTCTGGTGGGTGCCCTTCGACGACGGGGCGGGGGTGGCGGAAGGGGGATTGTTCGGGGAGCCGGACGCGGCGGCGTCGGCGATTCCCTCGGGCGTGGCGGCATTGCTCGCGGATCCGACGGTCGGCAAGGTGGGGCACGACCTGCACCGCGATGCCACCGATCTGTTGCGCCTCGGCGTCGAGCTGGGGGGATTCGCCTTCGACACCGAACTCGCCGCGTACTTGCTGCAGGCGGGGCGGCGCGCCGGTTTTCCGTTCGCCGACGTGGCGGCCGATATGGGCGGAGTGGCCCTGGTGGCGCCCGATCGCAAGGCGGGCGACGACGCGGCCGCGCGGGCGGCGCGGCGGGAACACGCGCTGGCGGGGGCGGATGCGCTCCACGTGCTCCGTCGCACGCTCGAGCCGCGCCTCGCGGAGGATGGACTCGCCGAACTCCTCCGCGATATGGAACTGCCGTTGGTTCCGGTGCTCGTGCGCATGGAGGCCGTGGGGCTGCTCGTCGACGTTCAGGCGCTCCGAGCCTTCAGTGCGTCGATCGGGGAACGCGTTGCCGAACTGGAGCAGTCGATCCATACCCAGGCCGGGGGTGCGTTCACGATTGGTTCCCCGAAACAACTTCAGGAAATACTTTTCGAAAAGCTCGGCCTGCCCTCCGGCAAGCGCACGAAGACGGGATATTCCACCGACGCCGATGTCCTGGAGGCCTTGGCACCCCAATACCCCATCGTCGCCGACATCCTCCAGTGGCGCGAACTCACCAAGCTCCGGAGCACCTACGCCGATGCGCTCCCGGCCCTCGTGGACTCCCGCAGCCGCGTCCATACCTTCCTGTCGCAAACCGTCGCGGCCACGGGGCGTCTTGCCTCGAGCAACCCCAACCTGCAAAACATCCCCGTGCGCACCGCGGTGGGCAGGGAACTGCGACGCGCGTTCGTGGCGCCTCCCGGGCGCGTCCTGCTGTCGGCCGACTATTCCCAGATCGAACTGCGGATCTTCGCGCATCTTTCCGGCGACGTGCAAATGCGCGAGGCGTTCGCATCGGGCGAGGACATCCACCGGTACACCGCCGGTCGTGTGTACGGCGTCGCGCCCGACGACGTCACCTCCGACATGCGTCGCGCGGCGAAGACCGTCAACTTCGCCGTGCTCTACGGCATCTCCGACTTCGCACTGGCCCGGCAGCTGAAAATCGCCACCGCGGATGCCAAAGCGCTCAAGGCCGAGTATTTCGCGCGTTTTCCCTCGGTGCGGGAGTGGCTCGACAACACCATCGCGGAAGCGCGGACCACCGGCTGCGTGCGCACGCTCCACGGCAGGCGCCGGTGGATTCCCGACATCGACAGCCGGGTGTTCAACTTCCGTCAGGCCGCGGAACGCGCCGCCGCCAACATGCCCGTCCAAGGCGAATCCGCCGACATCATGAAGGTGGCGATGCTGCGGGTCGACGCCATGCTCCGGGGGGCGGGCCTGCCGGCCCGGATGCTGCTTCAGGTCCACGACGAATTGCTGTTCGAGGTGGACGTTGCCGCGGCGGGCGAACTCGGGCAGCGGGTGCGCGAATGCATGGAAGGTGCGGCGAGCCTCGATGTGCACCTCGACGTGGAAGTCAAGACCGGCGCGAACTGGGCGGATGTGACTCCGGTCGAAGCCGGCGCCTGACCCCGGCAATTCGGAAATCGCGCCGTTTCCTTTCCGGTTTTCCGGTCGCCAATCGAGTGTTCTCCCGGTAGGAGAACAATCATTTGCCTCGCCCTGTCGAAAATGCCTGGACACTCGGCCGTCGGGGCCTTGACGAGGTTCGCGGGCGGGGTCTATAATCGCACCGGCATCACCCCTCCCACACAAGATATGGGGTTTTCCTCGTGGGGTTCCGACCACATCTTGTGCTGGAGTGCCATTTCGCAGTTGTTAACAGAAAGTTGCACATGACGACGCAGTACACCCTCGGAGACAAGACCTTCGCCCTCGACAACACGAAGGCGGAGGAGGCGCTGGCGGCCAAGCGGGTGATCAACGGCCGGCCGACCATGACCTTCAACTTGCTCCCGCTGAAGTACCAGTGGGCGTATTCCATCTATCGGAAGATGAAGGCCAACCACTGGGAGCCCGAGGACATTCCCATGCAGCGCGACATCGAGCAGTGGCGCTCCGAGTCCGCGCTCTCCGAAATCGATCGATGGATCATTCGGATGGCCATCGGGTACTTCTCGGCGGCGGAGGGTATCGTCGGCGACAATATCCAGCACGTGGTGCGCGAATTGGTCACCGCTTCGGAATTGAAGCTGGTGCTGGGGCGGCATGCGCACGAGGAAAACATCCACGCGGATTCGCTGCTCTACATGATCTCGTCCCTGGGAATCAACCCCCACGAGTGCGAAGCCATGTTCGAGGACATCGCCACGATTCGGAGCAAGAACGAATTCGTCACGCGGGTCAGCCGTTCGCTCCGGCGCGATCTCGACCTCTCCACGCTCGAGAACCGGCAATTGCTCGCGCGCAACATCTTCGTGTTCGGCCAGTGCATGGAAGGCACGCAGTTCTACGGTCTCTTCGGAATGGTGCTCTCGCTGTATCGTCAGGGCAAGTTCCCGGGCATCGGAATGATGTTCCGCTACACGCTGCGCGACGAATCCAACCACATCGACGTCTTCCGAAACCTGTTCAACGACCTGGTCCGCGAGAATCCCGACATCTGGACCCCCGCGTTCAAGGCCGAGCTGACCGACCTCATGCGCGAGGCCGTCGCGCTCGAGAAGGCGTTCATCCGCGACTGCCTGCCCGTGGCGAGCCTGGGCTTGTCGTCGGAAGAGTTCGAAGCCTATATCGACTACATCGCCGACCGTCGTCTCGAGGGGGTCGGACTCGACCCTGTGAATCCGGGCATCGTCAACCCCTTGCCATGGCTGGCCGAACTCATGGACATCCGCAAGGAGCAGAATTTCTTCGAAGGTCGGGTCACCGAGTACCAGAAGGCGTCGTCGCTTTCGTCCGTGTCCGACGACGAACTCTAGGTGGTTTCTTCCGCATTTATTTGGAATCGTGAATCAATGACAGTCAACAATCTCCCGGAAATCCTGCGCGACCTCGAAGTCAAGAAGGTGGTTGAAAGCCAAGACCTGCCCCGTATCGATTGGGGTTCGCAGATCGAGCTCATCTTCAGCGCGGGCAATGGGGCCGCGGTCGATGCGGCCAAGGTCCGGGTGGTCGGGCAGGGGACCGACGGTGGACTCAGCTTGGCGCGGGTCGCCCAAACGGTCGGGGAGGCGCTCGCCAGCGTCATGCTCGCCCGCGGCGTTCGCGTCGTCGACACCGCTCCCAACCGCGACTTCGTCCGCGCCGTGGCCGAACGCGTCGCGGAGCGCATAGCCGCCATCGCCGGCGAATCCGGGGAAGTCGTCCTGACCGACTACGACCTTTCCGTCCTCACCGAGGCGGTCCTGATCGAGAAGGGCGCCTTCGATGTCGCCAAGGGCCTCGTGATGCAGCGGGCCACCCTGCCGCGTGGCGGGCAGGTGGGCGAGATGCGCATCATTCGGCGCTCCGGCCAGATTGTGCCCTGGAACACCGACAAGATCGAAATCGCGGTTCGCAAGGCGTTCCTGTCGATGCAGCTCGACTCGGAGCTGGCGGTGGAGATCGCCGGCACCGTCGCGGAACGCGCGTCGCTGCTGGGCCACGCCTACATCTCGATCGAGACCATCCAGGACCTGGTCCAGGAGGAACTCATCCTTTCGGGGCACATGAAGGTGGCGGAAGGCTACATCGTGTACCGGGCGCAACGGGCTTTGCTGCGCGCGCAGGAAGCGGCGCGGGTGCGCAGCGGCGCGGGTGCGCAGTTCGCGATGCTCTCGGTCATCGAGCCCGATGGAACCGTGGCGTTCTGGGACGGCGAGGACCTGCGCGAGCGCATCCGCTACGCCATCATTGGGCTCGACATCGATATGGGGGAAGGGGAACTGGAGGCCGAGCTTCTCCGTTCCGTGCGCGCCGATATCCCGCGCGACGACCTGCGCCGGACCATCGTCCTCAACGCGAAAGGGCTGATGGAACGCGACTCCGACTTCGCCAAGTTCGCGGGGCGCATCCTGCTCACCTACACCTACGAGGAAGCGCTGGGCTGGGACATCCTCCGCGACGGCATCGGCGGATTGCAGGCGGCGCACGCACGCGCGTTCAAGTCCATGATCGAGCATGCCGTGCGCATCGACCGCCTCTCCCCGGACATGCTCTCCTACGATTTCGATCGGCTTGGCGTCGCCCTCGACCCCTCCGCCGACCTCGACTTCGATTATCTGGGCCTGCAGACCCTCTACGACCGCTACCTGATCACCGACAAGACGGGCGGAAAGGCGCGGCGCCTCGAGACCCCGCAGTTCTTCTGGATGCGGGTCGCGATGGGACTGTTCAAGGACGAACCGGGCGACCGTGAAGCGCGCGTGCTGGAGCTCTACGCCATGTACAAGAGCCGACGCTTCTGCTCGTCCACGCCAACCCTCTTCAACTCGGGAACCCTGCGCTCCCAGCTCAGCTCGTGCTACCTCTACAAGGTCGACGATTCGATCGAATCGATCATGCTGCGGGGCATCGCCGAAAACGCGTTCCTGTCCAAATGGGCGGGCGGGCTCGGCGGATCCTGGACCGCCGTTCGTGGGACCGGTTCCTACATCAAAGGGACCAACGGCGAGAGCCAAGGCGTCATTCCGTTCCTGAAGATGCACAACGACCAGTTGGTGGCGGTCAACCAAGGGGGCAAGCGCGCCGGTTCCGGCTGCGCCTACCTCGAGGTATGGCACAACGACATCTTCGACTTCCTCGAACTGCGCCGCAACACCGGCGACGAACGGCGCCGCACGCACGACATGAACACGGCGAACTGGATTCCCGACCTGTTCATGAAGCGCATGGAAGCCCGGCAGCATTGGACCCTCTTCCGGTCCGCAGAGGCCCCGGACCTGCACGACCTGTACGGCAAGGCGTTCGAGGCACGCTACGAGGAATACGAGCGTTTGGCCGCGGAAGGCAAGATGTACGGCAAGCGGATCGAGGCGATCGACCTCTGGAAACAGATGCTGAAGATGCTCTTCGAAACCGGCCATCCGTGGATCACGTTCAAGGACCCCTGCAATCTGCGCAGCCCGCAGGACCACGTGGGGGTCGTCCACAGCAGCAATCTCTGCACCGAGAT
>JBJTRZ010000205.1:0-4894 GCA_046076415.1 Armatimonadota bacterium | reverse complement strand
CGCGGCCGTCGCCGCCCTGCCCGCGTACGCCGACGACTACAAGGCGTACTACGACGCATGGAGCACGCCGGATTCGCCGGCGCGCCGCGGCGCCGAGCCGGCGATCGTGCTCGTGCCGGGCGTGGGCATGCTTGCCTTCGGCCGTACGGCCGCGGAGGCGCGGATCACCGGCGAATTCTACGTGAACGCGATCCATGTGATGGAGGGCGCCACGGCCATGGCCGGCGTCGCCCCGATTTCCGAGGACATCGACCCGAAACTGGTGGAAGGCAACTATGTCAGCCTGCCGCCCCTCGAGGCGTTCAAAATCGAGTACTGGGCGCTGGAGGAGGCCAAACTGCGCCGGATGCCCCCCGAGCGCGAGATGGCGCGGACCGTGGCGATCGTGTTCGGATCGGGTCCCGGCATTGGCCGGTCGGTCGCGCGCCGGTGCATCGAGGCGGGCGCCGTGGCGGTTTGCGCCGACCTCTCGCAGGAAATCGCCGAGGATTCGGCGCAGGCCCTACGCGACGCGTACGGGCCGGATGCGGCGATCGGCGTGGCCTGCGACATCACCGACCGGGAGAGCGTCCGCGCCGCGCTGCACCGCGCCGCGCTCGCCTACGGCGGCATCGACACCGCGGTGGTCACCGCCGCGATTTTCTTCCCGCCCGACGAGCACGGCGATATCGCCGATTCCTTGTTCCGGCGCACCCTGGAAGTGAACTTGACCGGCAATTTCATCGCGGCGCACGAATCGGGACGTTTCCTCGAACAACAGGGAATCGGCGGCAGCCTGGTGCTCGTGTCGTCCGCGAACGCCGTGGTGCCCAAGAAGGGCGGTATCGCCTACGACACCGGCAAGACCGCGCTCAACCACATGATCCGCGAGATGGCGATGACGTTCGCGCCCGCGATCCGCGTCAACGGCGTCGCCCCGGCCTCCGTGGTGTCCGGATCGCTGATGTTCCCGCGCCACCGCGTGGAATCGTCGCTGGACAAATACGGCCTGCCGCACGCACCCGACGAATCCGACGACGTGCTCCGGGATCGTTTGTCGGAATTCTACGCACAGCGGACCTTGCTCAAGCGGCCGGTGACCCCGGTCGAGGTGACCGAAGCCATTTACTTGCTGGCGTCGAAGCGCCTACCCCTGACCACCGGGTGCATCGTGCCGGTGGACGCGGGTTTGCCGGAGGCGTTCCTGCGCTGAACCCGGCGGTGGGTCAGGGGTCGAGCGGGGAGGCGGCCGTTCGAAGGAATCGGTCGACCCGCTCGAGCGGCACTTCGAGGTCGATGCCTTTTTCGGCCAACCAGTCGGGATTGTGGATGGTGTCGCGGTAGAGTTCGCCGCTGTCGCACACCAGCGTGACCACCGATCCCGACTTTCCATCGAGCACCATGCGCCCCACCAGATGGGCCACCGCCGCGAAACAGGTGCCGGTGGAGGGCCCCACCCGACGTCCGAGCAGGTCCTCCAGCCGATGCGCCGCCGCGATCGAGAGCGGATTGGGCACCACGACCATTTCATCGACGAGTTCGGGTAGGAACGACGGCACGGGTTCCGGGCGGCCGATGCCCTCGATGCCCGACCCGCCGTCGAGCGCCGGACCCGGATCGCCGTCGCGCCAGAGCCGATGGAAGACGGAATGGGTCGGATCGGCGATGCAGAGCCGGGTGGCATGCCGCCGGTACCGGATCCAACGTCCGAGCGTGGCGCTGGTGCCGCCGGTGCCCGCGCCGACCACGATCCACGCGGGGATGGGATGGCGCTCCCGTTCGAGTTGATCGAAGAGCGATTCCGCGATGTTGTTGTTGCCGCGCCAATCGATCGCCCGCTCGGCATGGGTGAACTGGTCCATGAAGTGACCGCCCAGCGCATCGGCGAGCCGCGCCGCCTCCTTGCGGTCGTCGCGGGCATGGTCGACGTAGTGGCAGGTGCCCCCGTACCGCTCGATGCGGCGAATTTTCTCCGGAGAGGTCGCCCGGGAAACAACCGCCACGAAACGTAGTCCGAGCAGGCGTGCGAAATACGCTTCGCTCACCGCGGTGCTTCCCGAGGATGCCTCGATGACGGGCGTATCCTCGGCGATCCAGCCATTGCAGAGCGCGTAGAGGAAGAGCGACCGCGCCAGACGATGTTTCAGGCTGCCCGTGGGGTGGGTCGATTCGTCCTTGAAGTAGACATCGATCTGCGGCGCGCAGGCGAGGGGCACGGGAATCAGGTGGGTGTCGGAGGAGCGCTGCAGGTCGGCTTCGATCCGGGCCAGGGATTCGTCCACCCAGGCACGCCGCGGTCGTCGGTGCATGCCGGAAGCATACCGCGGTTCCCCGCGCGTTCGGGCACCTTGGTTGGCGGCATCGCCGGGGGTGCTGTTATGCTTGCGGCGGAGGTCGTTCCCATGCTTCGCCCCGTTCCCTGCCTCGTCGCCCTCGCATCGCTCGGCGCGCTCGCGCCCGCGGCTTGGTCGCAGAATGCGCCTCCGGCCGTACCGGTCACCGCGCAAGTCCCCAAGGCGGCCGAACCCGCCCTCGAAGCCGACAAGGCGCGCCGCGATGCCATGGTGGCCGCCGACATCGCGAAATTGACGCCCCTGCTGGCCGACAATCTGGTCTACACGCACTCCAGCGGAAAGGTCGACACGAAAGCGTCGCTGCTCGAGGCCATCCGTACGGGATCGCTCGACTACGAAAAGATCGAGCCGCGCGACACGGTGGTGCGGGCGCGCGGACGGACGGTCGTGGTCACCGGCATCGTGACGGTGGCGGTGAAGACCCCGGAGGGAAGTCGATCGTTCGACGCCCGGTTCACCGCGGTCCATGGTCGGACCCAGGACAACCAGTGGCAGCTGCTCGTTTGGCAGACCACCCGGCTCCCCGAACCCGCTCCGAAGTAGGCTCCGCGCGGCCGGTCGGGGTCAGGCCCCGTTCGCCGCGCCGTGCGCCAGCGTGTCGTCGATGAACGACGCGACGTCGCCGCGCAGTTTCGCCAGCGAGCCGCTCTCGATGTACATCATGTGTCCGCTCTCGTAGTAGGCGATCCGGAAATTGCCACGCAGCGAGGCGGGCAGGCCCATGTGCGCGAACGTGTATTCGCAGGCCGCATGGGGCGTGGCGAGGTCGTAGTAGCCCGACGCCACGAAGACCTTGAGGTGGGGGTTGCGGGAGAGGGCCTGCCGGAGCGCCGTGGCCGTGTCGGTGAACTGGTTGCCCTTGCCCCAATCCCACTTCGCGTAGACCCCGCCCAGGATTTCGTAGTTGCGGTCGGTTTCGAAGTTGAGCTGGCGGCGCACATAGTCGTTGAACGCGCTGGTGTACGGGGGACGGATCGCGGCCATCGAGGGATCGGCCTCGGGGGAGTCGTCGGTGCCCCGCCCCTCCTCGCCCGTCAAGCGCGAATCGAGCCGCCCGACCACCAGGCCCCGCCCGCGCAGCAATTCCTTGCAGAACTTCCAAATGTCGATGCGCAGGTCGGCCCGCTCCACGTAATCGAGCGGAAGTCCCGTGTACCGCGCGACCGTTTCCGCGATGCGCCGTCGGCGCGCCGGGGAAAGTCGATCGCCCTGCATCAGCGCGGTGGCGTAGTCGCCGAGGGCGAACGCTTCCACTTCGCGGACCAGCGACGCGGTGGAGCGTCGGTTGAGTCCCGGCGCGAGCGCGCGGTGGTGCCGGGCCGTCGCCGCATACGTCGGCAGGAAAAGGATGTACGGCAGGTCGTTTCCGGGCGTGAAGTGCAGCGTTTGGAAATTCAACACCGTCGAGATCAGCAGCAGCCCCGAGAGCGCGATGCCCTTCTCCACGAGCGCGCCCGCGAGTCCCGCGCCGCGCGTCGTGCCATAGCTTTCGCCCGCGAGGAAGATCGGGGACGCCCATCGATTCGTGCGCACCAGGTACAGCCGGATGAATTCCGCCAGGCATTCGATGTCGCCGTCGACTCCCCAGAAACGCTTGGCGGTTTCCTCGTCCTTCGCATGGCTGTAACCGGTGCCCACCGGATCGATGAACACGAGGTCGGCCTTGTCGAGCCAGGTGAGGGGGTTGTCCTCGAGGCGGAACGGCGGGGCCGGCAACGATCCGTCGGTGTTCATCACCGCCCGCTTGGGGCCGATCGCGCCGAGATGCAGCCAGACGCTCGAGGAACCCGGTCCGCCGTTGAAACAGAAACACAACGGCCGTCGCGCCGGATCCGGTTCGTCGTCCTTGGTGTAGGACGTGTGGAACAGCAACGCGTCGATGCCCCCCTGCGCGTCCTTTATGGGCAGGTGCCCGCAGGTGGCGGTGTACGCCAGCGGGGTTCCGTCCACGGAAATGGCGTGGCGCGTGGAAACGAGCGGGCGCTCCTCGAGCACGGTGGCGGGTTTCGAAGGGGTTGCGGAATCGGTGGCGGCGGTGTCGCTCATGGTGCCGCCATGGTACCTCCGGTCGGTGGCCGAGGGAACCCGGATCGAACCCCGGCGCCGGTCGCAACGTATAATTCGACATGATCCGACCTGTGGCGGCCCTGCTCGCCGCCTGCCTCCTCGTTGCTCCGTTCACGGCCCGCGCGCAGGCTCCCACGCTGGAGCAGGCGCTCTTCGAAGGGGGGCGCACCCTCCCGCGCCCCGAAGCCCGCGTGTATTGGATCGACAAGGAAACCTACGTGGTCGAAAAGGACTCCGGGAAGTTCGCGTTCGACGCACGGAACGGCGAGCAACGTCCGATCAAACCCCTCGCCGCGAGCCCGGCGCCGGAGCCCGCGCAGGGACGGCCACGGCGGCGCGGAAACGGCGGTTCGGCCACCCACCCCACCGGCGCGTTCGCGGTGGCGGTGAAGAACAACGATGTTTACGTGACCGACTCGGCCACGAAAAAGGAGCGGCGCCTAACGCGCGATGGCAGCGCGACGATCCACAACGGCGCGCTCGACTGGGTCTAC
>JBJTRZ010000204.1:0-6567 GCA_046076415.1 Armatimonadota bacterium | reverse complement strand
GGCATCCCGCACGGCAAGCGGCAATTCATCATCGATGTAGGGGCCCGCCATTTCGGCCCACGCATCGTGGTGCGTCACGCGAACACCTCCATCTCCATCAACAAACGGTGCAGCGTCCGCCGGCCACGGTACAGGAGCGATTTGGTCGCCGCGACCGACTTGCCGACGATTTGGGCAACATCGGCATGCGGAATTTCCTCGAGATCGCACAGGACGACCACGACCTGCTGGTCTTCGGGTAGGCGGTCGATCGCGGAGAAGAGCCCGCGCCGACGTTCCCGCTCCAGGACTTCCTCCTCGGTGCCTCCGTCGCCGGCGATGGATTGCGCGAGTTCGAAGGAAACTTCCGGAAGGCGCAATTGGCGCCGTCGATCCGCGGAAATGCTCCGCACGATGGCGAAGAGCCATGGCCCGAACCGAACCGTGTCGTCGCGAATCTGCCGGCACTTCGCGAACGCCCGGAGGAAAGCCTCCTGCACCACCTCCTCGGCATCTTCCCTTCGATCGCACTGACGGCAGGCGAATCCCAGGGCGCGGTCCACGTAGATATCGAAGAGCATTTCCATCGCGCGAAGGTCGCCGCCCCGAAACCGCTCCACGAGTCGACGCTCGCGTTCGGGATCGATCACGGTGTTCCTCGCACTAGACGGGAATGCCGAGCGGAAAGTGTCGCGTTCCGCATGAAAATCACACCAAACCTTGTCGGGCCGCGAGCAGGGCGGCCTCGGCACGACTGTTGATTTCAAGTTTCGCGAAGATATTGCTGATGTGATTCTTGACCGTCTTCTCGCTGATGAAAAGGCGGTCGGCGATTTCCTTGTTGCGGCAGCCGTGGCCGAGCCAGGCGAGGATTTCGCGCTCCCGCTCGGTGAGTTCGCTGAAACGATCCACATCGGCGACACGCCGTCCCGCGAGCCGGCCGAATTCCGTCAGGATGCGCGTCACGAGTGGTGCCGGGAGCAACGATTCCCCTCGAGCGACCGCGCGAATCGCCGCGAACGTTTCCTCGGGAGGACTGTCCTTGAGGACGTAACCGCGCGCGCCGGCTTGGATCGCGGCGAAGACACGCTCGTCGTCGTTGTAGATGGTGAGCACGACGATTCCGGTTGCGGGGGATTCGCGACGCAGCGCATGGATCAGCGCGACTCCATCCATCTCCGGCATCGCCAAGTCGGTCAGGACGACATGGGGATGGCGCCGACGTGCAATTTCCAGCGCCTTGCGTCCATCGGGTGCCTGCCCCACGACCTCGATGTCGCCCTCGAACGACGCAAGGCGAGCCAACGTTTCCCGAGTGAGCGCTTCGTCCTCGCAAATGAGCAATCGAATCGGAGCGTTCGTGTCAGGCATCCGTCGAAGAGGCTCCCGGCAATTTCTTCCCGTCGTCCGCGAAGATTGGGTGGCGCCGAACCCCGAGGCGATGCAATCTGAATGCGAGCGCGGTGCCGAGCACGCCGAAACCGTACACCACCGAGCGACGGAAATTGATCGACGACGCTTCGTCGAAATACTTCGTCGGGCACGAAACCTCGCCGAGTCGAAAACCGAAATGGACCGCCTGGGCGAGCATTTGGTTGTCGAAAACGAAATCGTCCGAATTCTCTTCGAGCGGCAACCTCAGCAACACCTCGCGCGAGAACGCGCGATAGCCGGTGTGGTATTCGCTCACCTTGACCCCGAGCATCGCGTTCTCGATCAGGGTGAGGACACGGTTCGCGACATATTTCCAACCTGGCATGCCCCCGGCCAGCGCCCCCGGAGTACCAAGGATCCGCGACCCAAGTACGAGATCGTACTCTCCACTTGCCACCAGCCATGCCATCGCGCCAAGCAGTTTGGGGGAGTACTGGTAGTCGGGATGGAGCATCACCACGATGTCGGCCCCACGCTCGAGGGCGGTCGCGTAGCAGGTCTTTTGATTCCCGCCGTAGCCCCGATTACGAGGATGCACGATGTGGGGAATTCCAAGGCGCCGCGCTTCCGCCACCGTGTCGTCGGGCGAACAATCGTCGACGAGCACCACCTCGTCGGCAATACCGTCGGGAATATCCGAGACGGTCTGCTCCAAAGTGCGTGCGGCCCGATAGGCCGGCAACACGACCACCACTTTCTTGCCCAGGATCATAGGAGTTCCGGCGACGGTTCGTAAAGGCGAACCAAGCCCGCTCCATTCTACCGTCGCGCCCCTTGGCCGGCCCGAGCGAGTGCTCGTCCGTGGCAAAAAAGTGTTTGCGTCGCCGGTCGCTCGTTGGTATCCTGCAAACAGATTTTTGCCCTTGGGGAATCCGAACGCCATGCCTACCGAAAAGCAACAACAAATCCTCGAAGTCATCCGCCAGGCGTTGATGCGCGACGGCCAAGCGCCGACCGTTCGGGAAATCGGACGGTTGACCGGGTTGCGCTCATCCTGTTCGGTGCAGAAACATTTGAACCAGCTGGAAGCCGCGGGATTTATTCGGCGTGATCCATACCGGTTCCGGTCGATCGAATTGCTGCAGGACGGCTCGCCGATGACCCGGCGGCGCACGGTGACGGTGCCGCTCCTCGGCAGGGTCGCAGCGGGAACACCGACCCTCGCCACCGAAAACATCGATGATTGCTATCCGCTTCCGGAGGCGCTCGTGCCACGGGACGCGGATTGCTTCATGTTGACGGTCAAGGGCGACTCCATGATCAACGCGGGCATTTTCGATCAGGACATGGTCGTCGTGCGAAAACAGGAATCCGCGAAGCCCGGTGAAATCGTCGTCGCTTTGATCGAGGACGAGGCGACCGTCAAGACTTACTACCCGGCAGGGGAAAATGGCATTCGACTCCAACCCGAGAACCCGCACTTGCGCCCGATCATCACCCGGGACGCCAGGATACTGGGCAAGGTGGTCCTTTGCCTGCGTCAGTACCGCTGACGAACGTCCCTGAATCCGCGCCACGGCGGACGGGCACCATACATCCAAGGAAAAAGCCCCCGAGCCATTTGGCTCGGGGGCTTTCCATTACCCGCCTGGAATCAGAACGAATACGTCTGCACGAAACTGATCGTGGAACCGTTCTTCTTCGCACCCGTTGCCGTCGGGAACACCGCCGTGTTGGCGGAGTCGAAACGGAATTCAAGCCAAGTGCGCGAACCAGGGCGGGCCAATTTGCCCAATTCGTAGCTCGCCGTGATCGAGGAAAGGTTCGGCTTCGTGGTTCCAACGGACGACGGGAGCAGTTGTCCGCCCGCCGAGTTTTCCGTCAGATATTCGCCGCGAAGGGCCAGCTTGTCGCCGCCGCCCAGACCGAGGAACGCATACAACGAAACCGCTTGGGCCGTGTAGTTGGCATCCCCCGCCTTCTTGCCGGAAACCGCCGAGATATCGGCTGCGATCGAGGTCGTACCGGATAGCGTGCGGTTGTAAACCACGTTCAGAATGTTCTTCTGGCGCTCCCCGCCACCCACGGTGTCCTTGGCGAAGGCGCCATTGAGGTAAACGGACGAGGCGCTGCCCAAAGTGCGCGCAACCTGGAATCCGACGCCCGGCGTCGTGTTGCCGTTCGTGTCGACGCCGTTGTAGCGATTGAACACCAATCCCGTGAACGTGGTCGACGCATCGATGGGCAACGCCGCCCGCAGTCCCGCGTGGTAGAAGGGCTGCAATTGTCCAAAGTGGAAGGTCTTGGACAAGAACGAGTTGCCGCCAACGTTGATCGTCTCGTAGCCAACGTGGGTGGGGAAGATTCCCGCATCCACGGTGAGCGACTTTCCGCCAAGCTCGTAAACTCCGCGACCATACGCCTCGTAAAAGAGCGCGGTGTTGGTGTTCACACCCGGCGTGCGCAGCGGCAATCCGGCAACGACCGCACCATCCACCAGACGGAAGGAAAAGCCGCTCGGCCGTTCCTTGGTCGCGTCGCTGTAGACATGGATCTCACCGTAGTTGAGGCTGAACGCCGACGACTTCCCGTTGAAGTAATAGGGCGCTCCGGTCGCTCCGTTGACTTGTCCGGCGGGCTTGTTGCCGTTGTAGGTGTAGTTGAATTCGACGGTGCCACCCACCTTGACGTCTTGGGCGATGACCGGGGACGCGCAGGCGAGCAAACCAACGAGCATGAGAGGCTGACGAAGGGTCATGATCGACTCCTGATCCGAGGGGAGGGGCCGGAGTTCACGAACTCGCGCGAAACTCCGGCGGTAGGGACGAACGAACGCCTAGTGGGCTGTTTCGGTTTTGAGGGCCGAGGCGGGAGCGGGAGCGGGGTGGGATCCCCCCATGGCCAAGGCCGCGCCTCCCCCGACGGAGACATAACCCGTCTCTCCGTGCTGGGTGAGGTCGAGACCCGCCTCCTCCTCGTTGACCCCGACCGCGAGTCCGCGGAACAGGACCTTGAGCAGCAGGCCAATCACCAGCGTGCCGACCACCGCGAACGCGACCGCCCAGAAAATGGACTGGAATTGGGCACCCATCAGCGTGGCGCGAGCCGCAGCATCCTTGGGGCCGAGCGGATTGACCGCCGGGTCGGCGAATAGACCCGTGGCGATGGCCCCCCACAATCCTCCAAGTCCGTGGACCGCGAACACGTCGAGCGTGTCGTCGTACTTCTGGATCTTGTTCTTGATTTGAATGGCCGTGTAGCTGATGAACGGAACGACCGCTCCGATGATCAAAGCGCTGGTGGGGGTGACAAATCCGGAAGCAGGAGTTATCGCCACCAAACCCGCGACCGCGCCGGAGGCGAACCCCAAGGCGGTCGGTTGCTTGACCACAATCCACTCGAGCAACACCCAAACCAGACCCGCGGTGGCGGCGGCGATATGGGTGACCATGAACGCGCTTCCTGCAAGTCCGTTGCTTGCTCCCGCGGATCCACCATTGAATCCGAACCATCCAAACCAAAGAATGCCCGTGCCGATCAACGTCATCGGCAAATTGTGCGGTCGGGTGTCCTCATGGCTCGACAGACGGCGCTTGCCGAGCAACATCGCCAACACCAAGGCGGAGAACCCGCTGGTCATGTGGATAACCGTGCCGCCCGCGAAGTCGAGCGCTCCCGCCTTGAAGAGTTTTCCTGCAGGGCCCCAGACCATATGCGCCATCGGCGTGTAGACCACCAAGTGCCACAGGGCGATGAACACGCAGTAGGCAGAGAACTTCATCCGGTCCACGATTGCGCCTCTGATCAATGCCTGAGTGATGATGGCGACCACCATCTGGAACGCCATGAAGACCTGATGGGGGATCGCCATCGCCGTGCCGTTCCACACGAACGTGGTTTGGCCGACCTTGTTCAGCATGACGAAATCAAGGCCACCGAGCATGTCGTTGCTGCCAGGTGCGAACGACAGGGAGTACCCGATCACAACCCACAACACCGTGATGATCGAAATCGCGATGAAGCTTTGCATAAGGACGTTGAGGACGTTCTTGCTGCGGGTCATTCCGGCATAGAACAGGCCGAGGCCGGGAGTCATGAGCAGCACCAGACCGGCCGAGACCAACATCCACGCCGTGTCTCCACCGCTAAGTTCGGGAGCCGACGCATTCTTGGCCGTTCCATCGTCGTTTTTGATGGATCCGTCGAATTTGGTAGTCATGTCCGGATGCGCCAAACCGGCGGGATCGCCGATGTTGGTTTCCGGAGCGGGGGGCGGGGCGGGAGCGGCTGCGGCGGGAGCCGCACCGGAAGCGTCGGGCGTTTGGGCGGCAACCGGCTGCCACGCCGCGAGCATGAGGACGGCCGAAACGGCCGCCATCGAGGAAAATGCGCGCGCAAGGAGGCGATGCAAGACCGCCGCACGCGCGCTGCGTGCGTTTCGCATGAACCAATACCTTCTTTCAGTGCACCGGCCTCGTTGGACCGATCAGGTATTTCCTTTGGGAAGGAAAATGGGTACGCGGTATGCGCCCCGGTGCCGCTCTGTCGGCGGCTTTTTTCTGGGGTCGTTGCCCCGTGAAGTGCGAGCGACGCGGTTACACCGCGTCGCCACCCCGCTCGTTGGTACGGATGCGAATGGCATCCGTTACCGGAGAAAGGAAAATCTTGCCGTCGCCGATTTCGCCCGTGCGGGCCGCGGTGGCGATCGCATTGACGATGCGATCCACTTCCGAATCCGCGCACACGATCTCGATCTTGAGCTTTTGGATAAGGTTGACGGTGTACTCGGCGCCGCGATAGTGCTGGGTGTAGCCCTTCTGCTTGCCGGAACCACGAACCTCGGTCACCGTCATGCCGGTGACACCGAGCTCGTCCAAGGTCGATTTGACCTCGTCGAGACGTTGGGGTCGAATGACCGCTTCAATCTTGACCATTTGGCCTCCTGAAAAGCGAATTGGCCACCGCGAGGGCGGCAGCCAATGACTTCGAATCGCACGAACACGCGAACGTCTCGATTCGACAAGCCGCGCTTGCCGATCCTACTCCGTTCGAATTGATGTGTCCCGCAATACGCATTTACGCCGACTCCTGACACCATGTTCCGGCCGAAGCCGAAGAACCATCGAGTCGAACACGCGGCGTTGCGGTCGAGTTCCCGACGCTAAAGCGCCGGAGCCGATTTCCTTTCGGA
Organism: Armatimonadota bacterium; assembly: GCA_046076415.1. Lineage (GTDB taxonomy): Bacteria > Armatimonadota > Armatimonadia > Armatimonadales > Armatimonadaceae > CAIRTT01. Next base: position 23 of record JBJTRZ010000204.1, on the reverse strand, counting down.
AAACGACAGCGGCCGGGTCGGTG
>JBJTRZ010000203.1:0-2671 GCA_046076415.1 Armatimonadota bacterium | reverse complement strand
CCACCGGATGATCGTGCTCTCGCGCACCTACCGGCAGTCGTCGCTCGCCACCGCGACGGCCCGGCGCATCGATCCGCGGAATCGACTCCTTTCGCACATGCCGGTGAGACGCCTCTCGGGCGAAGCGATCCGCGACGGCATCCTGGCCGCCGCGGGAACCCTCGACCGCACCGTCGGTGGCCCGCCCGTGCACCCCCCGGTCGATCCCACCCTGCGCGCCGACACGTTTCAAGGAATGAATTGGCCCGACGCCAAGGACACTCCCGACACCTGGCGCCGCAGCGTCTACGTGAAGGTCAAACGTTCCTTGCTGCTCCCGCAGCTCGAAGTGTTCGATTGCCCCGAAATCACGTTCGCCGTGGCCAAGCGCAATGTCACCACCACCCCCCTGCAGGCGCTGCACCTCCTGAACGACCCGCTGGTGCGCCGGCAAGCCGGGCTCTTCGCGCAGCGGCTCGAGCGGGAGATCCCCGGGAATCGCGTGGCGCAAATCGAGCGGGGCTGGCGGCTCGCGCTCGGCCGACGTCCCAGTGCCGTGGAGCGCGCGGCCGTGCTCCAATTCCTCGGGCATCGATCGCTCGCCGACGTTTGCCACGCACTCTACAATCTCAACGAATTCGTCTACGTTCCCTGACCCCTCTCGCACCCGCGGAAACCCACGCCATGTCCCTCGAACCCGTCCTGCTCGATCCCGGCTCGCTGCGGAGCGCCCTGCGCCACGAGGGCACCCTGTCCCGCCGGTTGCTGCTCGCCACCGCCGCGCGCTGGAGCACGCTGCCACTGCTCGCCTCCCTGCCCACCGCCGCGCCGGCCCGCGTGCGCTGGGCCGACGATCCGTTCACCTGCGGGGTGGCTTCCGGCGATCCCGACCACCAATCGGTCGTGCTGTGGACCCGGCTGGCGCCCCGCCCCCTCGACGGCGATGGGGGGATGCCCCAGCGCGATGTCGCGGTGCGCTGGGAGGTGGCCGAAGACCCCGCGTTCCGCAAAATCGTGGCGAAGGGGACCACGAGCGCAGGCCCGATCCTCGGGCATTCGGTGCACGTCGAGGTCGAAGGGCTTGCTCCGGACCGGTGGTACCACTATCGATTCCACGCCGGGGACGCCACGAGCCCCACGGGGCGGACGCGCACCCTGCCGGCTCCGGAGACCCTGCCGGGCCGCATGACGTTCGCATTCGCGTCGTGCCAGCACTACGAGCACGGCCATTACACCGCCTACGCCGCAATGGCCCGCGACCAGCCGGATCTGGTGTTCCATCTCGGCGACTACATTTACGAGGGCGCGGGGCGCGACGGAAACATCCGCAAGCACGCCGGACCCCGCCTGTTGACCGTGGAGCACTACCGAATCCGCTACGCGCAGTACCGCTCGGACCCACTGCTGCAGGCGATGCACGCCGCGGCCCCGTGGTTCGTCACCTGGGACGACCACGAGGTTGAGAACAACTACGCCGGAGCGATTTCCCAGACCGCTGGTCAGGACCCGGCGGAATTCCTGTTGCAACGTGCGGCCGCCTACCAAGCCTACTACGAAGCGATGCCGCTGCGTCGATCCTGCCTGCCGCGCGGCGCGGACCTGCGTCTGCACCGCACCGCGCGGTTCGGCCGGCTGGCCACGTTCCATATCCTCGACACCCGGCAATACCGTACCGATCAGCCCAATGGCGACAAGGGAGCACCGCTCAACGCCGCGGCGATGGACAAACGCAACTCCCTGCTCGGCGCGGTGCAGCGCCGCTGGCTCGAAGGCGAGCTCGCGGGGTCCAGCGGCGTTTGGAACGTGCTCGCGCAGCAGGTGATGATGGCGCTCGTCGACCGGGGCACCCCCGCAAGCCCATCGTTCTCGATGGACCAGTGGCCCGGCGCCGCCCACGAGCGCATGGAGTTGGTCCGTTTCCTCGAGCGACGTCGGGTTTCCAATCCGGTGGTGCTCACCGGCGACATCCATACGAATTGGGTGAACGATTTGCGGGTGGACGACCGCAAGCCCGAAACCAAGGTCGTCGCCACGGAGTTCGTCGGCACTTCGATCTCGAGCGGAGGGAACGGCGCCGACCAACCGTCGTACGTGGCGGCCCTGCGCTCCGCCAATCCGGCCGTGCGTTTCCACAACGCCCAGCGCGGCTACGTGCGCTGCACGCTCGCTCCGGAGCGCTGGCGGGCCGACTATGTCGTGGTGGACCAGGTTGCCAAACCCGGCGGCACGACCTCCACCCGCGCGTCGTTCGTGGTGGAATCCGGCCGTCCCGGGGCACAGGAGGCCTGACGCGGTGGAATTGCCACGCGGCTGGATTGCTCGGCGCGACTTCCTCGCGCGGGCCGGAGGGGGCATCGGCTCCCTCGCCTTGGCATCGCTGCTCGATTCCGACCTCGCCGCGGCCGCGCCCCCCGATCCGCTCGCCCCCAAACCGTCCCATCACCGGCCCAAGGCCAAGCGGGTCATTTCGTTGTTCATGTTCGGGGGCATCAGCCACATGGACACGTTCGACCCCAAACCCGCTCTGGATCGTGGCGACGGCCTGTCGGTGGCGGGAAACGCCAAGTTCGACACCGGGGGACGCAGTGCGCCGGGTCGCCTGATGAAGAGTCCGTGGGCTTTCCGGAATTACGGAAAATGCGGAATGCCGGTGTCGGACCTGCTCCCCAGCATCGGCAAGCACGCCGACGAT
>JBJTRZ010000202.1:0-6945 GCA_046076415.1 Armatimonadota bacterium | reverse complement strand
GCGCGGAAGGCGTGGCGTGGGAGGGAATCGACGGTACGGGACCGGAAGGCGCCATTGTCGAGGCCGATGTCCGGGGGGTGCTGGAGGAACGCGCGGGACGAACGGTGCGCGAGGTGCTCCCGATCCCTCGCACCGCGGTGGCGGGATGGTGGAGCGGGGCGGTCACGGTTTCGGCGGAGGCGTTACTGTCGCTGCTGGCCGGCTGGGAGCGTGCGGGCCTGGGCATCCAGACCATCTATTTGACGGTGGTGCTCCTGCTCGCCGCCGCCGGGCGCACGCCGCGCATCAACGCGACGATCGACGGCGATGCGGCGACGGTGTGGAACGAGGTGCGGCCGGCGGTGGGGGTGGAAACGGACGAGGGGGTGCGCTGGCCGGTGCTGCCGGGCGCCGATGGACGCACGCCACGGCTGCTCGCGGCGGCCCGGCGCGCGGTGGAGGCCGACGTTTTGGCGGGGACCCATCCGGCGAGGGGCTATCGCGGAGCGACGATCGCGGTGCGCGCGGCGACCCACGCCCGCATCGCGCGACTGACGTCCACGCCGCCGGCGGGAGTCGGGGCCGCGCTGGGCATCGGCGCACCGCAGCCCGCGCCCGGGGGCGGCCAAACGCTGCAAGTTGAATTGACCGTGGATGCACGGCTGGCGTCGGTGGTGCCGGTGGAACGGTTCCTCGCGCACCTCGCGGCGGCCTTCGAAAATCCGTTGGGAGCCCTCGAATGAAAACAATCCATGATCTTGGAGCGCTGGAGTGGACCTTGTCGGGGTGGACTCCGCACCTGTGGCGGCTCTTCCGCACCATGGAGCTCGGCGCGTCCCCGATGGCCGAGATTCCCGGATTTCCGGCTTCGGTGCCGGGTTCCGTGCAAAAGGCCCTGCGCACCCACGGCCTGCTGCCCGATTGGAACCTTCCCGAAGTTTCCCGACAGTGCGAATGGGTGGAAAACCGGCAGTGGGTGTACGAAACCCTCGTTCCCGATGACTGGTGCCCGCCGGGCGGCATCATCCGCCTGCGCTGCGAAGGACTCGATTATTCCGGCTGGATCCGCTGGAACGGAATCGACATCGGCACGTTCGAGGGCACCCACCGGGTCCATGTCTTCGATCTCGCCCCGCACCGCGTAGATACCGGCAATCGCCTCCAGGTCTGCTTCGATGTCCCGCCGCGCTGGCTCGGGCAATTCGGGGAAACGTCCAAAGTCGTCGATTTCAAAACGCGGTTCAACTACACGTGGGACTGGCAGCCGCGCCTGGTGCAGATCGGCATCTGGGAACCCATCACGCTCGAAGTGGTCGAGGGTCCCGAATTCCACGCCGTGGATGTCGTGGCCGGCGCAGATGTGGCGACGGGCACCGGCACCCTGCGCGTGGGGGGATCCGTGCGCGCTGGGGCCGGCGCCAGCGTTTCCGTCGTGCTCGCCGACGGCGACCGCGTGGTTTGCGCGGAGGATCTCTCCGCCGAGGAATTCACCGCCGCCGGGTTCGCCTGGCACGGAATTCCGGTCGATTTGTGGTGGCCCAACGGCGCCGGGGAACAACCGCTCTACTCCGTTTCCGTCGTGCTCCAGGGCGTCGACGGCGACGAGCAGGATCGCGTGGAGCGCACCGTCGGGTTCCGCGACATCGCCTGGCGCGCGTGCGAAGGCGCACCGGAAGGCGCCGAGCCGTGGATCTGCGTGGTCAACGGCGTGCCCACGTTCCTCCAGGGAGTCAACTGCCCGCCGCTCGCCCCCAATTACGCCGATTTGACCCCCGAGCACTACGCCGCGCAACTCGCCACCTACCGCGATCTCGGCGTCAACACCCTCCGCGTCAACGGCGTCGGCTATCTGGAAAAGGAAGCGTTCTACGCGCACTGCGACGCGTACGGGTTGCTGGTGTGGCAGGATGTTCACCTCAGCTCCTCGGGCGTGGAGAATGTCCCGCCATCGGATCCGCGCTCCATCCTCGAAGTGGGGGAAATCCTGCGCGGCTTCATCGCGCGGCGACGTCACCACGCCTGCCTGCTGCTCTGGAATGGCGGGAACGAACTCCACGAACGGCATCCCGACGGCCATGGCGTGCCCATGACGACCGGCCATCCCTTGATCGGTCATCTCGATGCCATCGTGCGGGCCTGCGATCCCGGACGCCGCTTCCTGCCCACCACCGCGACGGGGCCGCGATTCAACGCCGATGCCAAGGATTTCGGCAAGGGGATCCATCACAATGTCCACGGTCCGTGGAAACTCTGGGGCTCCATGGAAGCATGGCGGGAGTACTGGGCCGGCGACGACGCGTTGTTCCGCGCCGAGACCGGCGCGCCCGGCGCGGCGCCCGCCGACCTGATCCGCCGTTGGTCCGGCGACCACGACCCGATGCCCGTGGCGGGCACCAACCCGGTATGGCGTCGCCCCGTGGACTGGTGGGTCGAGGGCGATGCGTTCCGGTCCGAGCACGGACGCGACCCGGAAACCCTCGAGGAATACGTGGCGTGGAGCCAGGCCCGCCAAGCCGAGGCGCTGGTGATCGCCGTGTCCGCCACCAAGCACCGTTTCCCACGGATCGGCGGCATCCTGCTCTGGTGCGGCCACGACTGCCACCCCTGCCCCGCCAACACGTCGATCATCGACTTCGACGGCGTGCCCAAGCCCGCCGCGCGCGCCCTCGAGCCCATTTGGAAAGGACCCGCCGGAACCCCATGCAAGCCCGCGTGACCCCCGACATGGCCGCCGCCTACGACCGCGACGGCTACCTGATCATCCCTGGAACAGTGTTCGACGACGCGACGTTCGCCGCGCTCAAGGCCAAGGCCGACGCCACGTTCGCCAAACGCGCCGCCGAGCGCGACGGGGTCGCGCCGTCGCTGGTCGACTGCCCGCACTGGGACGATCCCGAGATGTTCCGCTGGATCTTCGCCCCGGAAATGCTCGCGCTGGTCGAGCCGGTGATCGGGCCCGACATCGCCGTGTTCGCCTCCCATTTCCTGCAAAAACCGGCGGAGGTGGGCAAGCGCGTGCCGTGGCACGAGGACTCCGCCTACTGGAAAGGATGGATGGATCCCATCCTCGTGGCGTCCATCACCGTTTCCCTCGAATCGTCCACCCCCGCGAACGGCTGCCTGCGGGTGATTCCCGGGACCCATGCCAACGGCTATTCCGACTACGACGCGCTCGCCAATCCCGGCGAGCAGGTGTTTCCCAGCGAGGTGAAGGCGGAGCAGTTCGACGAGTCGAAGGCGGTGGACATCGTGCTCGCGCCGGGCCAAGCGTCGCTGCACGACGCCCGCGTCATCCACGGATCGGCGCCCAACACCGGCACGTTGCCGCGGGCCGCGTTCACCGTGCGCTACTTCCCCACCACCAACCGGTTCGACCCCGATTTCAACAAGAATTTCCGGGTGTACCTGGCCCGGGGGGTCGACCACGCCGGAAACCCCTACGGCGACCCCACCCGCGCCTACCCGCCCGCCGGCGTCATCCCCTAGGACCGCCCCGACGTTTCCCCCAACCCCGCGAGGACTTCCATGAAGCGCACCGTCCATTTCGTTCCGCACACCCACTACGACGCCGAGGTGTTCCTGACCCGCGACGAAACGTTCGAGATCGGGTATTCCGTCGCGCTCGGCGCGTTGGCCGCGATGCGCGAGGACCCCGAATTCACGTTCGTGCTCGACCAGACCTGCTACATCGAACCGTTCCTGCGCGCCCACCCGGAGGAGCGGACGTTCGTGGAGCAAATGATCCGGGAGGGGCGCCTCGAGATCACCTGCGGCATGCACGCCATGCCCGATGTCAATATTCCCTCGGGGGAATCGTTCATCCGCCAGGTGCTCAACGGCAAGGGGTGGATGCGGCGCGAACTGGGCGTGGACCCGCGCACCGGCTGGCTGCTCGACACGTTCGGCCAGCATCCCCAAATCCCCCAGCTGATGGTGGGTTGCGGGTTCGACAACAACTCGTTCCAGCGGCTCGGCGACGTGGCCGGGCCGACCGAAACCTGGTGGAAGGGCCTCGACGGCACGCGCCTCTTCAGCCACTGGATGCGCGCGTCGTATTGCGTCCTCTTCCCCGCGCCGTCGAACCTCCACGAATTCGAATCGTTCGTGGACGTCCGCATGCCCGAGCTGCTCCGCAACGCCACAACGCCGCACCTCCTCGCCGTGTCGGGCGCCGACCTCACCCCCGTGCAGCCCCACATCCACCGTCTATTCAAGGAATACAACGCCAAGCATCGCGACAATCCGGACAAGCCCGACTACATCGTCAGCACGCCCAAGCGCTACTTCGACGCGATCCGCGGATACGAATTCCCCGAGGAGACCGGCGATCGCAATCCGGTGTTCCAGGGGTGCTACAGCGCGCGCATCCGCATCAAGCAGTGGAACCGGAAGATGGAAACGGTGCTCGCCGACGCCGAGTGGGCGGACGCGGCGGTGCACGCCGAGGGCGGGGAGTCGCGCGCGGCGCGCATCGCGGAGGCGTGGGAACCGGTGCTCTTCAACCAGTTCCACGACATCATCTGCGGCAGCCAGGTCGACAAGGTGACCACCAATGTGCTCAACCGCTACGAGCGGGCGCACGAACTGGCGGCACCGGTGGGCGACGCGGCGCTCGAGGCGATCGCGGCCCGTGTCGATACCCGGGGCGAGGGCATTCCGGTGGTGGTGTTCAACGCGCTGGGCTGGGAGCGCGACGATGTGGTGGAGGTGCGCTTCGGCTATTCCACGACCGATGTGTTCGAGGTGGAGGTGCGCGACGATTCGGGCCGCACGATGTCGTCGGATCTGACCGCGTGCGAGCGGCACGCCAACGGCGCGATCAAGCGGGCGACGGTGTGCTTCATCGCCCGCGGGGTGCCGTCCTCGGGGTATGCGACGTTCCGGATCGTGCCCGCCACGGGATCCGCGCCCGCGACCACCCTGCGTTCCAATCAGCCCCGTTTCCTGATGAACGACAATTTCGTGGACGTGATCGAGAACGATCGGGTGCGGTTGGTGGTGGACGCGTGGAATGGTGCGATCCGCAGCCTGGTGCACAAGGCGACAGGCTGGGAGGTGATCGACCCCGACCGCCCCTACGGCGGGACCATCGTGCGCGAGCTCGACAACGGCAATTTCTGGGAATACAACGGCCACTGCAAGGGCGATGCCCTCACGCCCACGTTGCGCCTGCATCCCTTGCCGGCCGAGGGCGATGCCCGGGCGGCGTTCTCGCACCACTACGGCGGCGACGGCCGGGTGGTGAACGGCAAGGCGCGCACCGACTACGTGGTGCATTTCGCGTATGGATCGGGGTATTTCGCCACCCGGATTCGTGTTTACGACGGCCTGCCGCGGGTCGATATCCACACCACGCTGGTGAACGAGGAGGAGCGGGTGCGTTACCGCATGGCGCTACCCACCACCATCGCCGAGGGCACGATGACCCAGGAGATTCCCTTCGGCGCGATCGATCGGCCCGAGGGCGAGTTCCCGGCGCAGCACTGGATGGACTGGAGCGACGGCGGGCGCGGCGTGGCGGTGCTCAACCGGGGCCTGCCGGGCAATTCGGTGGAGGGGGGCGTGGCCATGCTCGCGCTGCTCAAATGCACCGCGCTCAAGGAGGGCTACGGCGAGATCGGGGGTTTCAGCAAATCCACCAAGACCACCGACGGCTACGAGAAGGGCGTGCGGCACGAGTTCGATTACGCGGTGCTTCCCCATGGTGGCGATTGGCGCGAGGCGGATCTCGTGCGGCGCGGCGCGGAGTTCAACCGTCCGCTGCGGGCGATCAAGCCGGCCGTGCACGCCGGGGAGTTGCCGGCGCGCCGGTCGTTCTGGAGTGTTTCGTCGGAGCACGTGGTGCTGTCGGCGGTGCGGGTCGACGACGACGGGGCGGTGGTGGTCCGGGTGTACGAGGCGCACGGATCAAACGCCGCGGGCGTGGCGATTCGGTCGGCGTGGGACATCGTGTCGGCGGAGTCCGTGGACTTGGTGGAGCAGGGGGGGACCCCGGTTGCGGTGGGTGCGGACGGTCGGTCGGTGACGATCGATGTTGCGGCGTTCGGGATACGGACCGTGCGCCTGCGCCTGCGCGGAGCGTCGGCGGGCTAGGGTTTTGGGGGTGGGTTTTGGGCGGCGGGTCCGCCCGAGGAGGACGGCATGATTGCGAAGGATGCGGCGGCGCGGTACCGCGCCGAGGCGGCGAAGCGATCCGTGGACGCGGGGATTTACGTGACTCCGGCCGAGGTCGAGGCGATCGAGACCGCGGATTTCGGCTTGGACCGTTTCGAGGAGATCGGGCTGGGCGTGCTGGTGTATGTGAACACGGACCGGTGCTGCGCGAAGGAGCTGGCGATGTGGCCGGGGCAGACGTGTCCGGAGCACCGGCATCCTCCGGTGGGGAGCGATCCGGGCAAGGAGGAGACGTTCCGCTGTCGCGCGGGCACGGTGTATTTGTACGTCGAGGGTACGGCGGCCGAGCGTGCGGCGTGCGCGCCGCCGGCGGGCACCGAGGACACCTACTCCGTGTGGCACGAGGTGGCGCTGGGTCCCGGGGAGCAGTACACGATCTTTCCGAACACCAAGCACTGGTTCCAGGCGGGTCCGGAGGGGTGCGTGGTGAGCGAGTTCTCGACCCGTTCCACCGACGAGAACGACATTTTCACCGACGCGGAAATCCAGCGCATCACGCAGATTCGCTGATCGGGCGTGCGGGGCGCCGGGTTCGGCGCCTCCGCGCGGTGGGTTTTGGCGGGCGGTTGGCCCGGCCCCGCCTGCTATAATCCGCGGATGGATCGTCGCACGCTGCTTCTTGGCTCGCTGGGGCTGGGCCTGCCCGCCGCGGGGCAGGACGGCGCGGCCAAGGGTGCCCCGGGCAAGCGCTTCGCGCTGATACTCGCGAACCAGACCTACGAGAAGAATCCGCTTCCGAACATCCTCTCGGATGCCGCGGCGATGGAGGCGGTCCTGCGCCGCCTCGGGTTC
>JBJTRZ010000201.1:0-4006 GCA_046076415.1 Armatimonadota bacterium | reverse complement strand
AGAGCGCGCGCAGCGGCCCTTCGGCGCGCACGGCCATCACCGCGAAATCCACCAGAACCACCTGCTCGACCGCGCCGAAGTCCAGACGTTCATCCGGCTCGACGCGGGGGATTTCCAGCTCAGTCGCGATGTCGGTGCGCCGGTCGACCCGGATGAACGTCTGGACTTCGGCGCGGTGGAGCAGGTGGTTCTGGTGGATTTCGCGGTGATGGCCGTGCGCGCCGAAGGGCCGCTGCGCGCGCTCTTTCCCGCCACCGCGGGCCAGCGCCGTCTTTGGCTGCGCGATTTCACGGTGGAGCCGGGTTCCCGGGATGTCGACGGATTGGCGGCTCCCCAACTCGGGTGGCTGCCCATTGGCGGCGCCGTGGTGGCGAAGGTGGAGGCATCGGAATCGCCGCTCCCCGGCACGTCGCTCAAGGCGACCCTGTCGGTCGGGCCGGGAAAGGTTGCCGGCATCCTGCGCCCGTTGCCCGAATCGATGCTCGCCGGCGCGCGCGGACTGCGCATGCGCTTCGCGTCGAGCGATTCCCTGGCGTTGCTGCTTTTGATCGAGGACGCGGCCGGGGGCAAGTTCACGAAAACCATCGAACTGCCCGGCGAAAAGCTACTGCGATCGTTCGACATTGGGTTCGAGGATCTGACCAAGGCGGACGACAGCAAGACGGAACGGCTCGACACGCGGCGCATCCGGCAGATCCTTCTGCTCGACGCGTCCGGAACGACCGAGGGCGGGGAACGGGTACGCACCGTATGGACCATGGGATGGGAACCTCGATGATGCCGGAGCGTGGCCGCGCATGAACCTGTCCCCCGAGGCCGAACTGCACCACACGCGGGGACTGCTGGCCCTCCGCCGCGCCGAAGCCGCGCTGCCTCCGGCGATGACGATCCGCGAGGACACCGTCCCGGCGGGGGTCGACGTGGCGCTCGCGCTGATGAGCCTGGCCACCGTCGCCACGTCCAAGGCTCTCGGCAAGACCGAATGGATGCAGCGTGCCAACGGGCATTTGGCCGAGGCGCTTTCGGAATTCGACCAGACGTTGGCGCTCGCGCCGGGCCATGCTGCGTCCCACCACTACCGGGCCCGGGTGCTGCGCCATATCGGCGACACCGACGCGGCGCGGGTGGATGCGCGCATCGCGGCGGATTTGGAGCCGGGCAACGCCGACTATGCGGCGCTGGTGCGGTTGCTTTCCCCGCCCGCGCCGGGGCGCCCAAGAACGCCCGAGCGCAGTGTCGCGGCGCCGCGGCCCCCCGAACCCGGACGTTCCCGACCAGCGCCGACACGGGATCGGGCGACGGCCACCCCGACCAGCGTTCCCCCGGACCGACGACTGACCTGGGACGACATCGTGCTGCCCGAGCGCACCAAGCGGGCGCTGCGGCAAGTGGAGTTGGTGCTGCACGCACCGGAGCAGGCCCGGGCGCTCGGGGTCGAGCCGCCGTCGGGGCTGCTCCTCTGGGGACCGCCGGGCACGGGCAAGACCACCATCGCGCGCATTCTCGCCTCGCGGGCGGGATTTCGCTTCTTCGCGGCAAGCCCCGCGGATGTCTTTTCGATGTGGATCGGCGAGGGAGAGAAGGCGGTGGCCAAGCTCTTCGACGACGCGCGGGCCGCGGCGCCCTCGATCGTGTTCCTCGATGAAATCGATGCGCTGGTGCCCAACCGCATGGGGGGCATGTCGCAGGCGTCCGACAAGATCGCCAATCAATTCCTCCACGAAATCGACGGACTCGCGGGGAATCAGGGCGTGTTCACCGTGGGTGCCACCAACCGCCCCGAGTTGCTCGACTCGGCGCTGGTGCGCGGAGGGCGCCTCTCGCTCAAGATCGAGATTCCCCTGCCCGACACCGAGGCGCGGGCGCGGATCCTCGCGCTGCACACGCGCGGGGTGCGGCTGGTGCCTGGCGTCGACCTCGACGAACTGGCGCGGGAAACCGAAGGGTATTCGGGAGCCGATCTCCGTGCGTTGGTGAATCAGGCGGGATTGCAGGCGCTCATCCGAATCGCCGACGAAGGCGGAGCGGAGGCCTTGTCGCTCGCCGACTTCGTGGCCGCCAAGGACACCATCCTCGCCGGCGTCGACGACTGAGGCGAACCTCCATGGCCACGGTCGACGATGTGCGCCGGATCGCCCTGTCGTACCCTGGGGTGGTGGAGGGCGGGAGCCGGGGCGGGCAACGCGCGTTCGGGGTTCCCGTCAAAGGCAAGTCGAAGGGCCTGTGCTGGGAGTGGATGGAGTGGGTCGACCCGAAGAAACCGCGGGTCGCCAACCCCGATGTTTGGGCGATCCGCGTGGCCAGCCTCCCGCGCCGGGAGGCGCTCGAGGCGGCGGGACCCGAGGGGCGGTACGTGCACGACCCCCACTACGACAACTACCCGGCGGTGCTGGTGCGCCTGGATGGGATCGACGACGAGGACCTGCGCGGGTTGATCGAGGATGCGTGGATCGTGCTGGGCTGACGGACGGGGAGCGGGGTGGCCGGAGCCGCGGCTAAGACCCGGGATTGCAGGTGGTGTTTCGATGCCCTGAAGCGGATTCGAGACCGTCGGCGCGGACCGGTGGTCGGGGAAACGCGACCCATTCGCCTTCCGAGACCACGCGCACCGTTCCTTCGTCCACCACGATCGCCGTTTCATCGTCGATCGCGTAGCCGGGAATGCCGATTTCGGCGGCCCAGCGACCTGCGTCCTCGCGGGTGTTTCCCGGCAAATCCGGATGATTCAGGTGGGGAAAGATCGCGAAATCCACCCAGCCCAGTGCCGCATCGGGCGCTTCCCCGTGCGGGTCGCCGCCCGGCGCCCGCCAGCCGACGAAATGGGACCCGATCCGCGGCGCCGCGACCATGCTGCCGGCGCTGAGGCCCACCCAAACCAAATCGTCGCGTGTCGAGAGTTCCCGGTCCAGGCCGGACTCCCGGACCCAGTGGGCCAGATATCCCGCGTCGCCGCCCGCCACCAGCAACACGTGGGCCGCGCGCACGGTCGCGGTCCATCGATCGCGCTGGATCGAGGGCAATGCGGTGAGTTCGAGCACGCCCATCGACTTCCATTCCAGCTCACACATCGGCGTGCGCGGCTCGCGCCCCGCGATGAATTCCCACGCCCTTTCCCCCGGCCCGACCCACGGATGCCCGTACATGGTGGTTGGGATGCACACGGCGTGGCAGTCCGCGATCGGTTGGCCGAGCAGCTCCACCAACGCCTCGCGGATGCTCCCGTTGCGGATCCCCGCCGAGGTCAGCAGCAGTTTCATCGGATGGGTTTACCGCCGGGGTCCTTGGACGGCAACGGGCTGGACCCACCCGAATCCCGCATCGGAGCGACCAAACGCCCGTGGGATGCGGGGGTGCGGCGAACTCGTGGAGCCCACCTCCCGCCCGCTACAATCGCCCCGCGTCGAACGCGCGCCAAGGTTTCGCCACCCTTTGGGTATGCATACGTTTCGTAGGGAATATGACTGCGGAATCGTTTCGCCGACACCGCGAAAGGTCCCGAGCCCGGGAGCTTTGAGGATGGGTGTCCAACCCGCCAGCCCAGCGGCTTCGGGTTTGGTCCGGGCAGCACGAGATCGGGTACACTAACTGCTCGAGAGAACCCATGGCAAGGTGCGTAAAGTGCAATTCATCGTCGGCGGATCGCATGGCGCGAGTGTGCAGTTTCTGCAACAACGGCCGTTGTATCAAATGTGGATCGTCCGGGGATCGTATGGCCCAGGTGTGTAGTTTTTGCGACAATGGCCGTTGTATCAAATGTGGATCGTCCGGGAATCAAATGGCTCAACTATGCAGTTTCTGCAGTTGAGGCGCATGATTTTGTAGCCGAACCACCCACCAAATACCTCGATTTTCTCCCGTTCATTGTGTCGGTTACGACCAGGGCGTCACTGGCAAGCGGGAAGTGGACCCACGCGACCAGACGGCTCCCGCCTCGGTGTTGATTGGACGAGTGCGGCCGATCGAGCGGACTGCGTTGACCACGTTATGGATTGTTCCGCATCGGGCC
>JBJTRZ010000200.1:0-3080 GCA_046076415.1 Armatimonadota bacterium | reverse complement strand
CGGCCCTGGGCGATTTCACGGGCATGCTCGTCGCGCCAGTCGCGAATGGCCTCGTCCCGATCGTCCTCCATCTGGGCGATCTCCTGCTCCACGGCGGCGCGGAAACCGTCGATCCCGTTGAGGATGCGGCCCTTGTCGATGTCGGTGACGATGTAGCTGGCGAAATAGAGAACCTTTTCCAGCGGGCGCGGGGTCATGTCCAGGATGAGCGCGAGCGGCGAGGGAACCCCCTTGAGGTACCAAATATGGCACACGGGCGAGGCCAGTTCGATGTGGCCCATCCGCTCGCGGCGCACCTTGCTGCGCGTGACTTCGACGCCGCACCGGTCGCAAATGACGCCTTTGAATTTGACCTTCTTGTAGCGGCCGCAATGGCATTCCCAGTCCTTGGTCGGACCGAAGATCTTCTCGCAGAACAACCCGTCGCGTTCGGGCTTGAACGTGCGGTAGTTGATCGTCTCCGGCTTCTTGACCTCGCCAAACGACCACTGCCGGATTTGCTCCGGAGAGGCGATCCCGATCCGGATCTTGTCGAACGTGCTTGCGTCAGCCATGGTTTTCCCAGATATCCCTTCCCGCGCTCGCAGGCGCGGGCCAGCTCAGTTCCACGTGCACCGCCGGCCACCCGATCCCGCGAACGACGGTTCGCGGGATCGGCGGCTTCCTTAGGACTCGCCTAGGAAGGAGTCCTCCTGCTCGCGCTGGCGCATGGCCGCGCGTCGCCGGGACGCTTCCTCGTCGAGGTAATCCTCGTCCTTGTCCTTGAGGTCGATCTCGTTGCCCACCGCGTCCTCGACGGTCACCTTGAGCCCCAGCGATTGGAGTTCGTTGACCAGGATCTTGAACGACTCGGGGACACCCGGCTCGAGCATCGCGTCGCCCTTGACGATCGATTCATAGGTCTTGACGCGTCCGAGAACGTCGTCCGACTTGATCGTCAGGATCTCCTGCAGGGTGTACGCGGCGCCGTAGGCCTCGAGCGCCCAAACTTCCATCTCGCCTAAGCGCTGCCCACCGAATTGGGCCTTGCCGCCGAGGGGTTGTTGGGTGACCAAGGAGTAGGGACCGGTCGAGCGCGCATGGATCTTGTCGTCCACCAAGTGGGCGAGCTTGAGCATGTAGATGCGCCCGACCGTGACCGGCATCTCGAACGATTGGCCGGTGCGACCGTCGCGGAGTTCGGTCTTGCACGTTTCCTCATCGAAACCGACCCGCTTCCAGACGCGGTCGCGGACGGTCTCGAGCAGTTTCGCGTATGGGAAGCTCGCGGGGACCTTCGCCCCCACCTCCGGGCCGGCCAACCGGGAGGAAATCCTCTCGAGTTCGGACGGTTCGAGGTCGCGGAGCGCAGCCTCCAGCGTTCCGAGAAGATCGGACGTGTCCTGCGAGTCGTCCTCTTGCGGGAAAGCGACATCGAGTTCAAGGTCCGACTCCACGTAGCGCTCGAGCAGCGCGCGGCGCTTGCGGCGGCCGTAGCGGGCCATCTCGCCGAGGATCTCCTCCTCGGTGCTTCCCTCGAAGATCGGCTCCACGAATTGGGCTCCGAACTCGCGGGCGACCAGACCAAGGTGGGTTTCCATGATCTGCCCGATATTCATACGGCTGGGCACGCCGAGGGGGTTGAGCACGATGTCGACCGGCGTTCCATCCGGAAGGAACGGCATGTCGGCTTCGGGAAGGATCTTGGAAACGACCCCCTTGTTCCCGTGCCGGCCGGCCATCTTGTCGCCTTCCATGATCTTGCGCTTCTGGGCGATGTAGACCCGAACGAGCTTGTTGACCCCCGCTTGGAGTTCATCCGCGGGGAGTCGCTCGAGCGCGTCCATCGCGCCGCAGCGTTCGCAGTGCATCTGGTCGGGCCGCTTGGAGAAGTTGAAGACGTAGTGGCACGCCGAGCACTTGTACTTGTGCCGGCTGAACACCTTCACGTCGACGATCTTGCCCTTCTCGCCGTGGGGAACTCGGGTGGAAACGTCGCGGGTCTCCTCCGCCTTCTTGCCGAAGATGGCGATGATGAGTCGTTCCTCGGCCGTCAGTTCCCCTTGCCCCTTCGGCGCGACCTTGCCGATCAGGATGTCGTCGCTGCGAACCTCGGCGCCGATCCGGATGATTCCGTCCTCGTCGAGATCCTTGAGCGCATCCTCGCCGACATTGGGGATGTCGCGGGTCATCTCTTCCGGACCGAGCTTGGTGTCGCGGGCCTCCGCCTCGTACTTCTCGATATGGATCGACGTGAAAACGTCGTCCTTGACGAGCCGCTGCGAGAGCAGGATGGCGTCCTCGTAGTTGTAACCGTTCCAAGGCATGAACGCGACGAGCACGTTTTGGCCGAGGGCCAATTCGCCGTTGTCGCAGCACGGACCGTCGGCGATCACCTGACCTTGACGCACGCGCTGACCCAGATCGACCTTGGGCCGCTGGGTGATGCACGTGCCTTGGTTGGAGCGGACCATGTTGAGGAGCGGGTACCGGTCGATGCGACCGTTGCCGGCTTCGACGATGATCTCCTGGGAGGTCACGCGGCGCACGCGGCCACCACGCTTGGCGACCACGACGGCCCCGGAGTCGACCGCGGCGCGCCGCTCGATTCCGGTCTTGACCAAGGGAGCATCGGGACGCAGGGTCGGCACGGCCTGCCGCTGCATGTTCGCCCCCATCAACGCGAGGTTGGCGTCGTCGTTCTCGAGGAACGGAATCATGGCCGTGGCCACCGAGACCAACTGCTGCGGCGAGACATCCACGTACTGGATCTCCCGAGTCGGGATCACCGGGTACTCATTTTGATAGCGCACCTGTCCCTGCTTGTCGCGGAACGTGTTGTCATCGGCGAGCGGGATATTGGCGGGCGCGATCCGGTAGTGGTGCTCGTTGTCGGCCGGGAGCCAGTCGATTTCGTCGGTCACGCGCCCCTCGACGACGCGCCGATAGGGCGTTTCGAGGAAGCCGAACGGATCGACACGCGCGTGGACCGCCATCGAACCGATGAGGCCGATGTTGGGACCTTCCGGCGTCTCGATCGGGCAGATCCTGCCGTAGTGGGAGTGGTGGACGTCGCGGACTTCCAGTTTGGCGGACTGGCG
>JBJTRZ010000199.1:0-1295 GCA_046076415.1 Armatimonadota bacterium | reverse complement strand
CGGCAGTATCGCTCGGTGATGATTTATCCGCGCCTGGCAAAGTCGGTACCTATTCGATTCCGAGGACGCCAAGGAGGCGCAGTATGCGATCTATATTGCAGGGCCGGCCGTGTTCGACATGCATGGCGGTCGTTGCCGGCGTGGGAGTTGCGCTCGCCTTGTCGACGCCTGCCGAGGCACAAATCGATCTGAGGGATTTGGGATACCTACCGGGAACCTATTTGTCGGGAGCCGGTTCAGTCAGTCGCGATGGAACGGTGGTCGTCTCCTCGGATGCGCACCCGATTCGACCATGGATTTGGACCGAAGCGAACGGGAAACGGGAATTGCCGACGAGCGGTGTGGCACACCATTGCAGTGCCGACGGATCGATTGTCGTCGGTTGGACTTTCACTTGGGGAGCAGGGCCCGTCAACTATTCCTGGCGATGGACGGCTGCGACAGGGGTTCAGGACATGTCCCTGCTCCCAGGAGGTGCGAACACCGCCGCTTACGGGATCAGCGCCGACGGAAGCACCATCGTCGGTGAGAAGGGCATCGATGGAGTCTCGTGGCCGGCAAATCGGCGTGCGTATCGGTGGACCGCCGCGGGCGGATTCGAAGTCTTGGCTTCGTTCTATTCATACTCCTGGAAGGCCAGTGGCGACGGATCCAAAGTTGTTTGCCTGGGGAAACCAACGCCCGACGGGAAACAGCGCGGCATGCTTTGGACCGCCGCGACCGGAATGCGCGATCTGGGCGCCATCGACGATGGCGAATCATCCGCGCGTGTCATCACCGACGATGGCAACGTCGTGGTCGGCGCGACGGGAGTCGCCATGGAGAGCCCGAGGGATTATCCTTCAAGCGTGTTTCGGTGGACGGAATCCGGAGGAATGGAGATCCTGGGTTGCCTGAAGAACTCGGCCATGGACGCGTTTGCCGCGAATCGGGATGCCTCGGTGATTGGAGGATACTATATCGAGCCCGGGGCCCCCACCAGCTACGGTGAGAAGGCTTGGATTTGGACCCGCCAAATGGGTTTCCGGGATTTCCGTGAATTCCTGGTCGAGCGCGGTGTGGACTGCACTGGTTGGAATTTCAATTTCATATACGGAATGTCGGCCGACGGAGGCACCATAGTTGGTCAAGCACTGCACAACGGGCAACAAGCTGCTTTTCGCATCGCGGGATTGACGTACCCAACCGATTCGGTTGCCCCCTCCTCGACCCATTCGATATCCCCGTCCACTCCCGCCTCGCTTTGGCACGTGGCCACTCCGGTCACGGTTTCGGTGTCTGCGACGGATGCCGCG
>JBJTRZ010000198.1:0-3290 GCA_046076415.1 Armatimonadota bacterium | reverse complement strand
CGGCGTTGCTGACCACCACCGGGACTCCCGCCGCCATCGCCTCCAACGCCACGATGCCAAACGGTTCGTACAGGCTCGGATACACGGCGACATCCGCGACCCGATACAGTCGATCCCGGTCCGCGTCCGAGATCCGACCGGTGAAGAAAATGTGGTCCGCCACCCCCAGACGACGGGCTTGATCCTCGAGGTGGGCGCGCGCGCCTCCGCCGGCGACCACCAGTTTGGCCGGCACCCGTCGCAACACCGAGGGCATCGCCTCGACCAGAACCTGGGCACCCTTTTCATGCACCATCCGACCGATGAAATAGATCAATCGTTCGTGCGGAGCCGCGAATCGATCGCGAAACGCCCGCCGTTCGGCATCGGGAAACGGAAAATCGTACACGGTGCCATCGACCCCGTTGTATACGATGTCCATCTTGTCGTCCGGAGTTCCAAGCGCGTGTCCCACTTCGCCGCGCATGAACGCCGAGCAGACGATCACACGCCACGACTCGTGCGAAAGCGCAACCTCGTAATCGTGGATGAGGCGCTGGAAATCGGTGTGTATGCCCTGGTTCCTGCCATATTCGGTGGCGTGGATGGTGGAGAGCATGGGCAAACGGTAGCGATGCTTCAACGCGATCCCCGCGAATTGCCCCAGCCAATCGTGCACGTGCAACACGACGGGGCGACGCCCGGTTTTGCCTTTCGGTTCGCGCGCCCAATCGGAAACCAGCGCGTCCACGCGGCTCTCCATTGCCGCGTTCAGCCGGTGCACCCAGTGGACGAAATCGTTGCAGGGTTCGGTGACCAGCACGCGGTGCAAATGCAGGTTCGGCGACGGAGATTCCTCGGGGTCGCCACCGGCGTCCCCGGACGTGACCACGTGAACTTCGACACCCAAGCGGGCGAGCGCCGGCGCGAGGCCCTCGAGCGCTGCGGCGATTCCCCCGACCCGCTTGGGAGGATACTCCCACGACAACATCACCACGCGCAAAGCAAAGCGACCTCCGGCCGAGTGTTCGGCGGAGGTCGCACGATGTCCTGCGAGGGACTAGAGGCTTAGAACCGGGGAAACCGTGCCCAGATCCATCTCGCCGTCGCCCTCCGGTTCGGGAGCCGAATCCCCTGCCAGCATCCATCCGGCGCGGCCGATTCCATTGGCGATCAATGCCAGGATTCCCGCCAGCAGGACGAACGCCATACCCATTGCCAAACGCATCATGGTCACAGGAAAAGACAAGATCTTCATCGGGTTCCACTCCCCGGAGCGCGGTGCTCCCGCGCTTCCATACCCATATTCGGCCCGAATCCCTTATTCCTGCAGGCACCGAGCCCCGGCAATGACGCGGGTTTGCGGGATACGGACCCCTCCTTGTAGACTTCTGGTTAATTATGTTCGCGCGCCTGCGTGAGGATGTCTCCACCATTTTCCGCAAGGATCCGGCCGCCCGGAATCTCGCGGAGGTCCTCACGTATGCGGGCCTGTGGGCGGTCCTCAACCACCGCCTCGCGCACGCGCTGTGGCAACGCGGTTTGCGGACTCCCGCGCGGTACATTTCGCAGTGGAGCCGCTTCGTCACCGGCGTCGAAATCCACCCGGGCGCCACCATCGGACGCCGTTTCTTCATCGACCACGGCATGGGGGTCGTGATCGGTGAAACGGCCGTGATCGGCGACGATGTCCTCATGTACCACAACGTGACCCTGGGGGGCACCAGCCTCGCCAAGGTGAAGCGGCACCCGACCATCGAGGATGGAGTCCTGATCGGAATGGGAGCGAAGATCCTCGGCAATGTGACGGTCGGCCGCAACGCGCGCATCGGCGCGAACGCCGTCGTGACCCGCGACATTCCCGCCGAATGCACCGCGGTGGGCATTCCCGCGCGCGTGGTCAAACAAGATGGGGTTTACCTCCGCCCGCAATCCCCCCGCCCCGAAGTGATGGAACCCGGCATCAACGACATCGATCCCGACGATGATCAGGTGGCGTTGCTGCTTGCCGAACTTCGGGACCTGCGCATGCGCGTGCATTACCTCGAGGCCCTTCCGCGTCCCGTGGACGCATCCCCCACCGCGCTGCGCGACTGGGAACCCGGCGACATCGAAGCCGTCACCTGATTCGCAATGTCTCGAACCGAACGCGCGCCCTCCGACGACGACGCAGACGAGCCACGACGGCCCCGTCGCGCGATTTGGTTCGCCGTATCCCTTGCCATCCTCGGACTGGGTGCCGGAACCACCGGTGCCGCGTTCGGTGTCGCGCGTCGGGCCGAAGGCCGGATCGCGCCGGGTGTCCGCATCGCCGGGGTGCCGGTGGGACGCATGGATGCCGAGGCCGCCCGGGAGTCCTTGCTGCCGTGGGCCCGCGCCCGCATGACCCGCAGCATCGTGCTCGTGGCGCCGGTATCCAAACGTACCTGGCGATTCGCGCTTTCCGAGCTGGCGGGACGATTCGATATCGATGCCGCCGTCGCGGAGGCGGTTGCCGTGGGGGAGCGCGAAAACCCTTTCGAACGCCTTTTCCGGGGCGATTCGCCGCGCAACGTCGACATCGAGCCCCAGCTCCGCTACGACCCCGATCGACTCGTCGCCCGCCTCCGCCGCATCGCGGACGAAGTCAAGGTCGCGCCGGTGGACGCACGGATGCGACCGGGTCCCAAAGGCGCATTGCGGATCGTCCGCAAGGAACGCCCCGGATACCGCCTCGACATTGAAGCGACACGCGCCGCACTCGAGGCCGATGGGCTCGCCGACGGTGCGGAGGTGGACCTCGCGATCCGCACGGAAGCTCCCCGTGTGGATTCCACGATCCTGTCGCGCATGGGAGTGCTGCTCGCCTCCTACCACACCGACTACGCGTCCTCCTCGGCCAACCGCAAATCCAATGTCGCCTTGGCCGCATCGAAAATCGATG
Source organism: Armatimonadota bacterium (assembly GCA_046076415.1). GTDB lineage: Bacteria > Armatimonadota > Armatimonadia > Armatimonadales > Armatimonadaceae > CAIRTT01. Next base: position 388 of record JBJTRZ010000198.1, on the reverse strand, counting down.
GGCTCCTCCTCGCTCCCGGGGAATCGTTTTCATACAACAAATCGGTAGGCCCGAGGGTTGCCGATCAAGGGTGGAAACTCGCGCACCAGTTCCAGGACGGACAGGTGGTCGACGGCATCGGCGGTGGCGTGTGCCAGGTTTCCTCCACGCTCTACAATGCCGTGCTGCTCGCTGGATTGAAGGTGGAGGAACGGCACAACCACTCGATGCCCGTGGCGTACCTCGACCCGGGGCGCGACGCGACGGTGAGTTACGGCGCGCTCGATTTCCGCTTTTCGAATTCGACCGCCGGTCCCATCTACGTTTCCGCGGATGCGAACGGTCGACGGCTCACCTTCCGCGTCTACGGCGACGACAAAACCGCGTCTCGGCGTATTCGTGTCGTGAC
>JBJTRZ010000197.1:0-4043 GCA_046076415.1 Armatimonadota bacterium | reverse complement strand
GCGCGCCGCGGTGGACGGGCGCGTGCTTGTCGCCGGGGACGTGCCCACTCCCGCCGGTTGCGTGGCGGTTCCCGGCGGAGAATCCATGGTGGACACGCTGCTGTCCGGGGTTGCGGCCCTCGCCCCCGCCGAAGACCGCCTGCTCGTCGCCACCGCCGACATCCCCTTCGTCACCGCGGACGCAATCGAGGATGTCCTGCAACACGCTCCCCGTGCGGAGTTCGTGTACACCATCGTGCCCGCGGCGATTTGCGCCGAGGCGCTGCCCGGCATGCGCCGCACCACACTGCGCACGGCGGAAGGTTTGTTCACGGGGGGCAACATCGTGTTGGTCGATCCGGAGTTCGTCCGGCGCCATGCTGCGCAAATCCGGGAGGCACACGCCCGCCGGAAGGATGTCGGTCGACTGGCCCGCCTGCTTGGACCCGGCATCCTGCTTCGGCTGCTCGCATCGCGCGCCTTTCCCGCGTGCCTGCGCATCGCGCACCTCGAGGGAGCCGTCGGCCGGGTGCTCGGGGGTGCGCAGGTCCGAGCCTATATCTCCAACCATCATGGCATCGGTTCGGACGTCGACCGCCCCGAGGACGTCGCCTTGGCGCGGCGGTTTTTCGGGGAACTATAATCCAATGGTGGAACGTGGTCGTCTCGTCGTGTTTTCCGGCCCATCCGGAGTGGGCAAGGACACGGTCCTCGACCGGGTGCGGGACGCCATCGACGGCTTCGTGGTGTGCGCAACCGCCACCACCCGGGCGATGCGCCCCGGGGAATCCGACGGCAACCCCTATTGGTTCCTGACCATCGAGGAATTTGAACGGCGCATAGCCGCCGGCGCCTTCCTCGAACACGCACGTGTCAACGGTGGCAATTGGTATGGAACGCCCCGGGACTGGGTGGACGCTCGTCGGGACGAAGGCCTCGACGTCATTTTTAAAATCGATGTCCAAGGAGGAGCGGCCATTCGGGAACGGGCTCCCGAAGCCGTGCTGATATTCCTCGAACCACCGTCGCTCGAGGAACTGGAACGGCGCCTACGTTCGCGCGGAACCGAATCCGAGGACCAAATCCGGACGCGTCTCGAGGACGCCCGCAACGAATTGTCCTATCGCGACCAGTATGATTACCGGGTGGTGAACGACCATCTCGCGGTCGCCGCCGACAAAGTGCGCGCCATATTGATCGCCGAAAGGTGCCGCAATCGATGACCACCCCGCTCCTGATCGCCACGGGTCCCTCCGGTCGAGCGACCCTCGAGGCCGCATGGCCGATCCTGGCGCACCGCCCCACCGCCCGCCTCGATGCGCTGGAAGCCGGACTCCGGGCGGCCGAAGCGGATCCGGAACTGCACGACATCGGCTACGGCGGCCTTCCCGATGCCGAAGGATGGATGTCGCTCGACGCGGGGATCATGGACGGGGCGACCCAGAGGGCGGGTGCGGTGGCGGCGCTCAAAGGCTGCCGGCACCCCATCTCCGTCGCCCGAAAGGTCATGGAGCGCACCCCGCATGTGCTGCTCGTCGGGGAGGGAGCCAGGGCATTCGCCGACCGCGAAGGGTTTCCCAATGAAGGCCCGTTGCTGAGTCCGTACGCCGCCGACAAATTTGCGGCGTTCCGGCGCGGGGAACTTTCCGCGGAAAATCCGGAACACGGTGGCGGCGATACGGTCGGTGTGGCGTGCGTCGACTCCGACGGCGAGGTGGCGGTTGCGACCAGCACCTCCGGACTTGCATGGAAGATTCCGGGCCGCACGGGAGATTCACCGGTGGTTGGCGCGGGATTGTACGCGGAACATCGCCTCGGAGCCGCGTGCTGCCTCGGCATGGGAGAGCAGATGATCCAAGTCGCGATGGCGTCCCGCGTCGTAGGTTATCTGGCCGCGGGAATGGATCCCCAGTCCGCGTGCGAACGCGGTGTCGCGGATCTGGTGCGGCTGCGTCCCTCCGCGTCGACGGTCACCTGCCTCGTGATCGCACTCGACCATCTTGGGCGCCATGGCGGTGCGTCCACCTTGGCGCACGACGACTTCCACTACCATGTTGCGGACGTGAACGGCATCCGCCGGATCGACCCGCCGGTCGTTTCGTGACGCCCGGCGCATCGCCCGGAACGTACGCCCGGGTGCTGGTTGGCACCGAGGCTCCGGGGGTGCGCCGCACCTACACGTACCGCATTCCTCCGGAACACGACGTTGAGGGAATTCTGGATCGGGGCGCCCGGGTGGTGGTCCCCTTCGGCCGACAACCTCTGCTCGGAACGATCCTCGACCGGAGCCCGGACCCTCCGGGCGATGTCGACGACGAACGGATTCGCGACATTCTCGATCGGGTCCGCGGCGATGGCGACCGGGTACCCGCATCCGTCATGGAGATGGTCGAGTACCTCGCGGAGCAATCGCTCTCGGGACTCGCCACCGCACTGCGTTGCGCCGTTCCGGAGTTTCAATCGGCGCGTTTGGTCAAAGGGTGGCGCAGGGTTACGGAATGCGCGCCACCGACGAACGCCGAAGCCCTGTCCGGTCGATTCGACGCCGAGGAAACCAATGTGCTCGACGAAACCGAGGTCCGATCCACCCTTGGCGACGCGTACGAGGCGGTCGTGCGAAAGGCACGCGCGACTGGATGGTTGCTTCCCGCCTATCGGGTCGCCGGCCCCCGAATCCGCGCGCGCTGGGTTCGATCGCTCTCGCTCGCGCAATCGTGGGATACCACCCTCGAGGCCGCCAGGGCGATGGAGGGCCGGTCCCCCGCCCGCGCACGGCTGCTTCGACATCTGGTGGAGATCGGCGGTGGTCCGACACCCGCCGCGGACGCCACCCGGGCCGCGTCCACCACGGCCGCGACGGCATCCGCCTTGGAACGGGATGGATGGATTCGCGTCGAATCCCTGCGTTCCCTCCGCGCGCCGGGGCGCACTCCGGGCCTCCCGTCCGCCCCACCGGAACTCAACACCGACCAACAAGGCGCGGTCGACCACATCGACTCCCTGCTCGAGGCGCGCCAGGCCCGGGTCGTTCTTCTGCAAGGGGTCACCGGATCGGGAAAAACGGAGGTGTATCTCCGCGCGATCGCCTCGAACCGGCGCCTGCGTCGGACGGCGCTGGTTCTGGTGCCGGAAATCGCGTTGACCGCCCAGGTGGTCGATCTCTTTCGCGCTCGGCTCGGCGAACGTGTCGCCGTGCTGCACTCCGGACTCTCGGAAGGAGAGCGCCGCGACGAATGGTTTCGCATCGCGTCGGGCGACGCCGACGTGGTGGTGGGAGCGCGATCGGCCGTATTCGCCCCGCTCGAAAACCTTGGGCTGGTCGTCATGGACGAGGAACATGAGGGTTCCTACAAGCAGGATTCGCCGTCGCCGCGCTACCATGCCCGCGACATCGCGTTGGAACGCGCACGCCGCTCCGGCGCGGTCGTCGTGCTCGGTTCCGCAACGCCATCTGTGGAAACCCGATGGCGTTCGGAACAGGGCGACTGGGAACGGGTCGTTTTGCCGGAACGTGCCAACCGACTGCCCATGCCGGAAGTCCGTATCGTCGATCTCCGAGCGGCGTGGAAGGCGCATGGCCCGTGCCTGCTCGCCCCGGAGCTTGCCGAGGCGTTGTCGGGAACTCTCGAGCGCGGCGAACAAGCCATCCTCTTCCTCAATCGCCGGGGCTTCGCGATGTTCCTGCTTTGCCGCGATTGCGGCTATTCCACCCGATGCCCCAGATGCGAGGTTTCGCTCACGTTGCACCGGTCCAGCGACCGTTTGGTCTGCCACCACTGCGACCATGAAGCCCCGGTCCCGGAGGTGTGTCCTTCGTGCGGGGGCGACCGCCTGCGCCCCTTCGGTATCGGCACCGAGCGCGTTGAGGCGGAGATCCAAGGACTGTTTCCTTCGGCGCGCCCCATCCGAATGGACCGCGACACGACGACCCACAAGGATTCCCACCGGCAACTGCTCGGAGCTTTCCGCCGTGGCGAGGCCAACATCCTGATCGGCACCCAAATGGTGGCCAAAGGACTCGATTTTCCCAATTTCACGCTGGTCGGAGTGGTTTCCGCGGATAC
>JBJTRZ010000196.1:0-2925 GCA_046076415.1 Armatimonadota bacterium | reverse complement strand
GCCCGCCACCCTCGCGGCCGTGGGCGGGGGCTCCGCGGCGCTCGAGGGCGCGACCTACTCCACCGAAACCCAGAAACAGGTGCAGCAACGCACCGACCTGGAGCAGTGGGAACGATTGGAAACGCAGCTCTCCCGGTTCCCCGGGGTCACGGTCGTGGCCTCCGGAGTGGGCGGCAGTGCGTTCCTCTCGCGCGGCGCCAAACGGTTTCCCATCACCGTTTCCGGGGGCGACCCCGCCAAACTCGAGCGGATTTCGCCGATCCAGAAGGACCTGGTGTTCGGGCGCTGGCTCGATATCGGACCCGAGGACATGGTGATGGGGGTGCGCCTCGCGGAGGAGGCCGGCATCCGTCTCGGGGATCGGGTGCTGGTCCAGTCGCAGCAGGGCGTGACGTCGGCGTTCCGCGTCGCGGGCCTGTACGAAACCGGCAATGTCCAAACCGACCTGCGTCAGGTGTTCTGCACGCTGCGGGCGGCCCAGAGCCTGTTCCGCACCGGGCGCAATGTCACCAGCATCCAACTCAAGCTCGAGGACCCGTTCGCGGCCGGCGCCGTGGGCGAGCAGATCGCCGCGACCCTCCCGTACAAGGTCGACAGCTGGGTCAAGGACTCGGGGTTCATCCTCAACGCCATCCAGTCGCAGAACTCCACGCGCATCATGATCTGCGCCTTCGTGCTGCTCGCGTCCGCCTTCGCCATCGCCTCCGTGCTCATCGTCAGCGTCATCCAAAAGAGCCGTCAGATCGGCATCCTCAAGGCGATCGGCGCGCGCGACCGGCAAATTCTGACCGTTTTCACCCTCGAAGGCCTCGGCGTGGCGATCGCGGGATCGCTCGTGGGATGCGTTTGGGCGCTCCTGCTGCTGCGCCTGCTGGCCGACATTCCCCAGGCGGCTCGGTTCGGCAAGGTCAACAAGTTGTTCAACATCATCTACGATCCGGGAATTTTCGGCGGGGCCGTGGCGGCCACGCTGGTGGCGACCCTGATCGCCGCGATCCTGCCCGCGCGTCGGGCGTCGCGCCTCAACCCCGTGGAGGTGATCCGTGGCGGCTGAGCAGGCTCCCATCGTGGAAACGGTCGATCTGCGCAAAACCTACGGCCTGGGCGGTCCCAATCCCGTGGAGGTGCTCCATGGCCTCGACATGATCGTCCACGGCGGCGAGTTCGTGGCGATCATCGGTCAATCCGGATCCGGAAAATCAACGTTGCTCAACATCCTCGGCGCGCTCGACACGCCCACGTCGGGGCGGGTGGCCATCGACGGAGTGGAGATCGGCGGGCTGGATTCCGACGGCCTCGCGGACCTGCGCGGCACCAAGATCGGCTTCGTCTTCCAGTTCCATCACCTGCTCGACGAGTTCAACTGCCTCGAGAATGCGCTGATGTCCACCACCATCCGCAAGGGGGCGCCGGACAAGGACGACATCGACTACACGCGCATGCTGCTCGATCGCGTCGGCCTGACGTCCCAGCTTTCCAAACGCCCCGGACAAATGTCGGGCGGGCAGCAACAGCGCAACGCCATCGTTCGCGCGCTGGCGCACCGTCCCCGCCTCGTGCTCGCCGACGAGCCGACGGGCAATCTCGACAGCCGGAGCGGGGCGGAGGTGTTCACCCTGATGCGCGAGATCGCGCGCGAAACCGGGGTCGCTTTCTTGATGGTGACCCACGACGACCGTCTGGCGCGGGCCGCGGACCGCATCCTGCGCATCGAGGATGGGCGGATCCACGAGGGACTCGCGAGCGACTGATCGCGCGGTTCGGCAGGGCTATTCGAGGGTGGCCAGCCAGCGCCGCGCCGTTTTGAAGGCGGGATCCTCGGGCCGGATGGCGCGCAGCACGTCGCGGGCTTCCGCGCGCAGCCCCGTGCGGGCAAGGAAAACGGCGAGCGCCAATGGTTTGCCGCGCAGCCGCGAACGGGCCGCCGCCACGTTCGCCCGGTCGTCGGGGCCGAGCACTTGGAAAATCGCGGTGGCCGACGGCACGAGTCTGCCATCGACGAAGGCCAGCACGCTCCACCGGTACCGGGCCCCCGCCATCAGCGGGGCCACCGGGCGCACCGCGTTCGCACCGTCCGCCACGACTTCTGGAGCGGATCCGTCCACCAGGGATTCGAGCACCACCCGGTGGGAGGCGGCGCCGGGAAGCGGCGCGTAGGACAGGCGGGGTTTGGTTTCGGAAACGGCTTCGCCCACCGGGAAGCGCACTTTGGGTGCCGCGGTGATCGGCGTTTCCCCGCCACGCACACGCCCCTCCGCGCCGGCCAGGGCCCAATCGGCGCTGGGCAGCGGCATCTCGGCCAGCGCCGACTCCGCCGCGTCGAGGCGCGCGACCTGCACCCGGTTCGTCGATGTCAAGCGGCCGGCGGCTTCCTTCGCATCGCGGACGGCATCGTTCGCTTGCGCGAGGGAGTCGCGGGTTTGGCGCAGAGTGGAGGCGAGTTGTTCCGCCCGCCGATGCTCGGGCCCTGCGTAGCCGAACCACAATCCGGCGACCGCGCCGGCGGCCATGGCGAAGGCAGCGGCGCCGGGACGCCACGAGAACCAACCCTGCTTGCGGGGGGTGGGGCGAGCGGGCTCGACCACGGGTGCGGCCAGCGGAATGGCCGCCCGTTCGAGCGCGCGCACCTCCAGCGACAAGCACAGCAATTCCCGGGTTTCGGCCAAGCCGCGCCGGCACGGCCCGCACAGAGCGACATGGGCCATCGCCTCGGCGGCATCGCGCTCCACCAGCGTATCCTCGGCGAGCGCCAGCAACGTTTCCGGGCTCGGGCACTCGTCCCGGTCCGCGTCGCCGTCCGCCGCGAGGCGCTGGAAGAGGGATTCCTCGTCCGGTTCGTGGTCGTCGTTGTTGTCCATCGGTCGTCTCCCGAGGATACCGACACGCGCCGCGCGGCGCGCGTGGGATTCAGGTTTCCCCGCGGTG
>JBJTRZ010000195.1:0-4109 GCA_046076415.1 Armatimonadota bacterium | reverse complement strand
CGTTCCTACCTGGCGTTCACCGCTCCCCTCCCCTCGGGATGGACGGGGGTCCGTTCGGTGGAGATCCGCGGCCAAACGATCACGGTGTCCGGGCGGGGCGGGGCGGCCTTGGTGCTGCGCGGCTTCGGGCTCGATTGACCCCATGGACCTGCTACTGATTCGGCACGGCGAATCGACGCACAATGTTCCCGGCGTCGATCCGACCCTCGAGCCCGACCCGCCCCTGACGGATAGGGGACGTCGACAAACGGCCGCCGCCGCGCTGGCCCTGCGGCGCGAGGGATTCCGTCCGGCGGCGATTCACTGTGGCCCGCAGTTGCGTGCTTTGGAAACCGCTTCGGCGCTCCGTGCCGCCTTGGCGTGCCCGGTCCATGTCGACCCGGACCTGTGCGAATGCGGTGGCCTCGGCGCCGTTTCCGGTCGGGGCAGGTCCGAACTGGAATCCGCTTGGCCGGGCTACCATTTCGCGGATTCGGTTCGCGAGGAGGGATGGTGGCGCGGGGGCGAAGCCGACACCGATGTCCAGCGTTTTCATGAACGGGCGGCCGTCGCCCTCGCGCGGCTGACCGAACGCCACGGACCAAACCGCGACCGGGTCGTCGTGGTCACCCACGGACGTTTCGGCAGCGCCCTGCTCGCGCAATTGCTCGGCGATGCGCCCCATGCGTTCAATCGGTACTGCCTCGACAATACGGGGATGGCTCTGGTGGAGCGACGCCCGCGTGCCGACATCGCGTTTCGCGCCACCGATTCAACCGAGATCGCCGTTCGACTGCGGTGGTGCAATCGACTCGACCACCTTTCCCGCGAACTCCGGACCTGACCAACCGGAATCAGGCGGCGTTGGGCGCCGTCATCGCGTCGACCGTCTCCGCGAGCAAACGATCGAAATCGCCGTCGCAGCGGAACCCCACCGACGCGAGGGCGGAGGGGTCGGCGGTGGAGTGCCGTATGTCGCCGGGTCGTTCCGGGCCGTGCACGATTTCCGAACGCGATCCCGTGATGGCCACGATGCGCCGCGCGAGGTCGAGAATGGATAGGCTGCCCCCGTTGGCGACATTGTAGACACCCGTCGCCGCGGCGGTGCGGGCAACGTGGAGGTTGGCCCGCGCGACATCCGAAACATGCACGAAATCGCGGGTCTGTCCGCCGTCGCCGTGGATGACGATCGGCTCGCCGGCGAGCGCCTTGTGCAGGAATTTCGGAACGGCGGCCGCGTAGGCGCTACGCGGATTTTGTCGCGACCCGAACACGTTGAAATACCGAAGGCATGCGGTGGCGAGGCGACCGGTGTCGGAGAACATCCGGCAGTAGTACTCGCCGTCGAGTTTCGTCACCGCGTACGGACTCTTGGGGCACGGAGCCATCGTTTCCCGCTTTGGCAACGTGGGATCGTCGCCGTAGATCGCCGCCGTGGAGGAGAGCACCAACTTTTCGACCCCGGCGTTCGCCGCCGCTTCGAGCACATCGAGCGTGCCGATCGTGTTGGTTCGCACGCATTCCACGGGCTGTTCCATCGACTCGGGAACCGAAACCATCGCCGCCAGATGGAAAACATACCGAGCGCCGTGCATGACGTCGGTCAGGAGCGCCCGGTCCCCGATGGTTCCCTCGTGCAGCACATGGGGAATTCCGATCAGGTTCGCCCTGTTTCCCGAGCGCAGATTGTCGATCACATGGACTTCGTGCTCCCGCGCGAGCAGGGCGCACAGGTGCGAACCAATGAAACCGGCACCACCGGTAACGACCACTTTCGCGTTGCCGGAGCTCATTGCTTCGCCGCCCGTTCCACGATCCCGTTGAGCAGCGGTTCGGCATCGAGAATGCTGCCGAGCAAGGCGATTTGGGTCCGGGCGCGATCGAGATTGTGGTTGGTGCGGTGAATGCGGAAATAGGTGTCGCCGTTCAAATGATCGGTCAGGAATCGAATCGCCTGCTCAAGCACGATGGTTTCGGCGCCATGCAACAGCGAAGCGGTTTCGTCGCGGTCGAGCACCTCGCCCGCCCCCATGATGAATCCATTCGCGATCGCTTCGAACAAGGCGATGTCCACCGCGACCTTGCTCGGGTCGGGTTCATCCTCCGCCGCGCGGCAGGTCGACGACCGCACCAGATCCCCGAAATCGTGGGCGGCGAGCCCTGGCATCACGGTGTCGAGATCGATCACCGCCAAGCCTTCCCCCGTGTCGCGATCGAACAGGACGTTGGCGACCTTCGCATCGTTGTGCACGATGCGCTCGCGCAGCGTCCCGCGGTCCCACGCCTCCTGCAATCCGCCCAGCCAGGTCTCGTGGCGTCGGATCAGGTCGACTTCGGCACGGCATCCGGACAATCGTCCGACTCGATCTTCATCCACCGCCGCGAGGAACGCCCGGTATCGGCGGGGCGTGTTGTGGAAACCCGGGATGGTTTCCACGAGCCGTTCCCCATCGAGATCGGCCAACACGCGTTGGAAGAGTCCAAAAGCGAACGCCGCCTCGTAGGCGAGATCCGCGGTGGGCGCGACCACGTGGCTGACGGCGCGGGAAATGTAATCCTGCGTGCGCCAGTAGTTGCCCTGAGGAGATTTCCAATAGGTTGCGCCATCCCCGGTGCGATGGATTCCCTGCACGCGACGGTCGGGTTCGAGCACGCCATGTTCGCGGAACCATGCGGCGGCATGCGTGGTGACGCGAACAATGTTGGCCATGACGCCGGGAACATCGCGGAACACCGCATGGTTGATCTGCTGGTGGATAACCTTGCGGGTGGCACCTTCATGGGCGTAGGTTCCAACGAACGTATCGTTGATGTGCCCCCCGGCGAGGCGTTCCAACGCGATGCAGGTTCCCAAATCGGGGAACTGCTCGGGAACGCCCGGGTCGAAGCCCTCCAGCATCAGCCGTTTCCGGGATCCAGCGGGCTAGGGTAGACGCCGTCCCGAACCAAATCGGCGACCCGCGCCACCACGTCCGCCCGGTCGTCGGGATACGTGAGGCCCATCCATCGGTCGGTCGTCGGCAACACGTCCACGGTCGCCACCAAGTCGCGCAGGCATTCCCCGACCGTCATCGGCAGGTAGCATTCGGACTTCATCGGGTCGGCGAGCGATTCGCGGAACGACCGCAAGCGCGGCTCGACTTGATCGGCGAAATCGGGCGTGAAGCCCCAGAAGTTCATCGACACGGGTTGGTCGGCCGGCAACTCCATCGTGGTTCCATCGGGAAACGTCGAGAGTCCCGATCCTCCCACGTTCGCGATGGCCGGGTGTTCGACAATCGCGGCGAGCCTGCCTTCAGCATCCACCTGGCAGACGCCGCGTGAGACGGCTCCCGACGGGCTGAGGGTGCGCCCGAGCGCGTAGCCGACCATGGCATAGCGGCCGATCTGATCGCGGGAGGCATCCAGGAACGCGGCCATGTTGGCGAAACCAACCGGACCGTAATAATCGTCGGCGTTGATCACCGCGAAAGGACCATCCACTTCGGGCAGGGCGGCCCAGACCGCGTGCGTGGTGCCCCAGGGTTTCGTGCGCCCGGCGACGGGCTCGAACCCCTCCGGAAGGCGGTCGAGTTCCTGATAGGCGAATCGAATCTCGGCCCGATCGGCGAACCGCTTGCCGATCGTCGACCGGTAGTCCTCGCCGAACGATTCACGAATCACATGAACGATGCGGGTGAAGCCGGCCTTGAGGGCATCGTGGATGGCGTACTCCAGCAAGGTCTCGCCGGAGGGACCCACCCCCGCCATCTGTTTGTTGCCGCCAAACCGGCTCCCCATACCCGCCGCCATCACCACCAGCGTCAACGGTCCGCTCGTCTTCGACATTCCCATCATCCTCCGCACCAGTTTGTGCCGCGAGCCACCTCGCAGGGTTCGTGCCCGAACCGCCGTTGCATCGCGCCTACGGAAGCACTTCGAATCGCCAAGTACCCCCGCCGATGGGAACCACCGTGCGCCCTCCCGAGGGATACGCCCCCACCAACGGCTTGCCGCCTTCGGTGATGCGCGCGCCGGGAGGTGCGGGAATCTCCGCGAGCGCCGTGGTGTTCGCCGGGACCGTCACCTCCCAAACCAACGCTCCGCCGGCGGAGCGGGTCCCCGACGAGACAATCCGTCCCCGGATCGAA
>JBJTRZ010000194.1:0-5336 GCA_046076415.1 Armatimonadota bacterium | reverse complement strand
TTACGCTCCGCACTGGGCGTTCGTTGCGCCCAAAGCCCAAACGCCTCCTAAATTGCCAGCCGCGCTCGCCGCCCGCGCCCGGGGTCCCATCGACCAGTTCGTGTTTGCGCGCCTTGCCAAATCGGGGCTCGCACCGTCCCCGGAAGCCGACCGCCCCACCCTGATCCGCCGCCTGTCGCTCGACCTGATCGGCCTGCCTCCCACCCCGGAGGAAGTGGATCGTTATGTCGCCGACACGAAACCCGGAGCCACCGAGCGGGTGGTCGATCGCCTCCTCGCCTCGCCGCGCTACGGGGAACGGTGGGCTCGTCGCTGGCTCGATCTCGCCCGTTACGCCGACACGAACGGCTACGAAAAGGACCGTCCCCGATCGCTTTGGCCGTGGCGCGAATGGGTGATCAAGGCCCTCAACGACGACATGCCCTACGACCGGTTCACGATCGCCCAGATTGCCGGCGATCTCCTGCCGGGCGCGACCGAGGCGGATCGCGTCGCCACCGGTTTCCACCGCAACACGATGCGCAACGAGGAGGGGGGCATCGATCCGCTCGAATACCGTTTCCTCGCCCAGGTGGACCGCCTTGCCACAACGGGAACGACCTGGCTCGGACTCACGGTCGGATGCGCCCAGTGCCACACCCACAAATACGATCCCCTGACCCACCGGGACTACTACCGGCTCATGGCGTTCATCGACAACGCCGATGAACCCGAGGTGGAGGTCGGCGACCCGGCCGTGGCCAAACGCAGGGCCGCGGTGGAACGCGATATCGCGCGGGAGGAAGCGGCACTTGCCGACGCTTGGCCGATGGAAACCCGTTTCGTCTGGCGGCCCGCCCCCGGGGCAACCGCCCGTTCCTTGGCGGGAGGCCCCCTCGCCAGCGGCAACGATGGGCGCATCGACGGTCCCGCCGCCGCTCCCGACACGGATGTGGTGACGGTCGTGCTGCCCGGCGATGGACGTCCGGTCGGAGCCGTTCGCCTCGATGCCCTCGCCGACGACCGTTGGCCACGCCGCGGTCCGGGGCGCTCCGAGGGGGGCAACTTCGTGCTGACCGGCATCGAAGTGCTCGCCGACGGCGTGCCGGTGAAACTGGTCGCGGCCGAGGCCGACCGGTCGCAGAATCAATTCGGACCCGAAGGTGCGCTCGACGCCAGTTCCCGCACCGGATGGGCGGTCTTCGAGCCGACTCGCCCCTGGAACAACGACCACCAAGCGCGCTTCACGTTCGACAAGCCACGCACCGCGAAAACGTGGACCATCTTGCTCAAGCAGGAATACGGCGCCGGCCACGTGCTCGGAAGTTTCCGACTCGCCGTCGGCGAACCCGAACCGGACACCGACGGACAGCCCATCGAAACCCGGCGGAAACGGGCGTTCCAAGCGGCCCGCGACCAATGGATCACCACCCACTCCGCAAAGGCGGTCCGCTGGGATGTGCTGCGCCCCACCTACGCCAAGGCGTCGTTGCCCACGCTCGCGATCCAGCCCGACGGCTCGATCTTCTCCGGCGGGGACCAATCCAAAAGCGATGTCTCCACGGTGCGGTTCGCGACGCGCGGCCGGCGCGTGCATGCCGTTCGGCTCGAAGTCCTGGCGGACCCGCGCCTACCCAAGGGCGGCCCGGGGCGGGTCGAATACGAGGGGATCCCCGGCGACTTCTTCCTCAACGAACTCCGCCTGTTCGCCCACGGTCGCGAAGTGCGATTCGCAAAAGCCAATCAGTCGTTCGCTTCGGGTGGCAACGATGCAGCGAAGGCGATCGACAACGACATGCTCACCGCATGGTCGATCGGCGGCGAGGGAGTTGGCCGCTCGCACACCGCCGTCTTCGTGCTTGCCGAGCCGTTGGAGGCTTCGTCCATCGAATTGCGCCTCCACTGCGAGCGCTACTACTCCTCGAATATCGGTCGTTTCCGCGTGTCGATCACCGACGATGGCAAGGCGTGGGAATCGCTCCCCGCCGATGTCGAAGCGGCCCTCGCGCAGGATCCGGCTCGGCGAGGCGCCGCCGACCCGGACCTGTTGAATCGGTATTTCGTATCCGTCGCTCCCGAACTGGCGTCGGCGCGCGCCCGCATCGCCGCCCAACGTCAATCGTTGCCGGGATATCCCACCACTTGGGTGCTGCAGGAACGACCGGCCCACGACCCGCGCACCACCCGCGTGCACGTTCGCGGCGAATTCCTTCGCGCGGCGGAAACGGTGCGCCCCGAGGTGCCCCGCTTCCTCAACGCCTTGCCCAAGGGAACCAAACCCGACCGGCTCGCCTTCGCGCGATGGTTGGTCTCCCCCGACAACCCCCTCGCGGCCCGAGTTGCCGTCAACCGCCAATGGCAGGCGTTCTTCGGCCGAGGCATTGTCAAGACCCTCGAGGATTTCGGCTACATGGGCGCCCCGCCCACCCATCCTGAACTGCTCGATTGGCTGGCACGGAGCTTTGTCGACGACGGCTGGAGCCTCAAGCGCCTGCACCGGCGGATCGTGCTCAGCGCGACCTACCGACAGCGCTCCTCCTCCGATTCCCGCCGAACGGCCAAGGACCCCGACAACGCGTTGCTGTCCCGCGGCCCGAGGGTCCGCCTCGATGCGGAGCAAATCCGCGACGCTGCGCTCGCATCGGCCGGTTTGTTGTCGCAAAAAATGTATGGCCCCAGCGTCTTTCCCCCGCAGCCGCCCGGAGTTACGTCGGAGGGCGCCTACGGCCCCTTGGAATGGAAGGTGAGCGCGGGCGAGGACCGATACCGCCGCGGGCTGTACACGTTCGCCAAGCGCACCGCTCCCTACGCGCTTTCGATCACGTTCGACGCGGGATCCGGAGAGGCGTGCCTCGCCCGCAGAGACGTTTCCAACACCCCGTTGCAGGCATTGGCGCTCCTCAACGACACGGTTTTCGTGGAGGCGGCCACGGCGATGGGGCGATCCGCCGCCGAGGCGTCCGGGAACGATGATTCGAAGGCGCGCATGCTCTTCCGAAGGGTGCTGTCGCGCGATCCGGACCCGGTGGAACTGTCCGTGCTCCGCGACTTCCTCCAGCGGCGACGCGCCGCATTTGCAAAGGACCCCGAGGCCGCCAAGGCGCTGGCAGGCGGCACGTCATCGACGGTCGGCGAAATCGCCGCTTGGACCTTGCTCGCTCGGACCCTGCTCAACCTCGACGAGGCGATTGTCAAACGATGAACGATTTTCCGATGGAACACCCCGCGGTGCGTGCCGCGGTCAAACGTCTCTCCCGAACCCGGCGCCATTTCTTCCTGGAATGCGGCGTCGGCGTCGGAAAAATCGCCTTGGCGTCGCTGCTCGCCGAGCCTGCGCTGGCCGCCCCGCCCCGCCGCGACCCGCTCGCCCCCAAACGTCCCCACCATGCGCCCAAGGCAAAGCGGGTGATCCACCTCTTCATGGCCGGCGCGCCCAGCCAACTCGACCTCTTCGATCCGAAACCCGAACTCGCCCGGCTCGAAGGCAAGCCCCTTCCGCCTTCGCTGCTTGAAAACAGTCGATACGCGTTCATCCGCAAGGATGCCGCCGTGATGGGCCCCCGGTACAAATTTGCCCCGCACGGCCGCAGCGGCACGGAATTCTCCGAGATCATCCCCCATATCGCGGGCATCGCCGACGAAATCTGCCTGATTCGCTCCGTCAAGACCGACCAGTTCAACCATGCGCCGGCCCAGATCTTCCTCAATACCGGTTCCGGGCTGCCCGGTCGACCGTCGATGGGCAGTTGGGTGACCTACGGACTTGGTTCCGAATCGGCCGACCTTCCCGCCTTCGTGGTCATGTCCACGGGCGCGGGTATCTCCGGCGGCGCCGCCAACTGGTCGAGCGGGTTTCTTCCCACGGTCCACGCCGGAGTCCGGCTGCGCAACCAAGGCGATCCCATCGTCGACATCTCCCGGCCCGCCGGAATCGACGCGGCCGCACAACGCGACACGCTCGACGTGCTGGCGCACCTGAATCGCACTCAGGCCCGGCGGGATCTGGACCCCGAAATCGACGCGCGCGTGGAAGCCTACGAAATGGCCTATCGCCTGCAAACATCGGCGCCGGATTTGATGGACCTGAGGTCCGAATCGGCCGAAACCCTCGCGCTCTACGGAGCCGACCCGGACAAACCATCGTTCGCGCGTGCCTGCTTGCTGGCGCGCCGCATGATCGAACGCGGGGTTCGGTTCGTCACGCTCTACCACGAGGGATGGGACGCGCACTCGGACGTGGCCGGAAACCTGCGCGGCAACTGCGCGACCACCGACAAGGCCAGCGCCGCGTTGGTGCTCGACCTGAAACGGCGCGGGTTGCTCGACGACACGCTGGTGGTCTGGGGCGGGGAATTCGGTCGCACGCCGATGGTCGAAACGAACGCGACGCTGGGGCGGAGCATGGGGCGCGACCACCATCCATCCGCATATTCGCTGTGGATGGCCGGAGGCGGCATCAAACCCGGGCTCGCCCACGGTCGCACCGACGACCTCGGTTTCAACGTCGCGGAGAATCCGGTCCACATCCACGACCTCCAAGCCACGATCCTGCACCTTCTCGGGCTAGACCACGAACGGTTGACCTATCGATACGCGGGCCGGGATTTCCGATTGACGGATGTCCACGGGCACGTGGTCCGGGACATCCTTGCCTGATCCGGGCGCGGGACACGCGAACCTGCCGGCCACGTTGCCGGCGTGGCACTACCAACAGTTCGACGCGGATTTCGCGCGCGCCGTGCCCGCGGAAGGCTATGGCGGTTGGCGACGGTCCGAGATCCCCTGGGACCCGCGTCGAACGGCGCTCGTGATCATGCACGCATGGGATACCGGGACCCGCGACCAATACCCGGGTTGGCACCGCGCCGTGGAATACATCCCGCGTGCGGAGCGCATCGCCGAATCCTCCCTCCGGGAATTGCTCGACGCGTTCCGGCGCGCCGATTGGCCGCGGATTCATGTCGCCGGAGGCGGAGACTATCCGCGCGAGTGCCCCGGTTACCGGGCTTCCCGGACCGAAAACGTCCCGGCGCCGCTGCCCCCCGACGCGCACGTCGCGGAATTGCAGCGCTTCCGGGCCGCGCACGTTTTCGTGGGTCCGCACAACGAAGCCGATGTCCGTGCCGGATTCGCCCGGGTCGATTTCCCGAAGCAGCTTCGCCCAACGTCGACGGAAGTGGTCGTGGACGCCGCTTCGACGTTGGATGCATGGTGCCGTGAAAACGGTGTCCGGCATCTGATCTATTCGGGATTTGCTCTGAATTGGTGCCTGCTGATGTCGCCGGGCGGCATGATCGATATGAGCCGCCTAGGTTACGTCTGCTCGGCGGTTCGCGACGCCACGACATCCGTTGAAA
>JBJTRZ010000193.1:0-1469 GCA_046076415.1 Armatimonadota bacterium | reverse complement strand
CAGGCCGATTTCGACCATGCCCTCGATGCGTTCGCGCGGGTCGGCACGCAGCTCGGCCTGATTTGACGTTCCTTCGAAACGAGGTTTATCCATGTCCAAGTTGCGCAGCGCCATAGTCGGTTGCGGCTCGATCCACGGTTCGCATATCGAGGCGATCCAGGCGCTCGGCGACGATGTCGAGTTGGTGGCGGCGTGCGACGAGGAGATTCGGCGCTCGGGAGCCGTGGGTGAAAAGCACGGGGTTGGCGTGTTCACCGAGCTCGAGGCGATGCTCGACTGGGGCAAGTTCGACATCCTGCATGTCTGCACGCCCTCGGGGAAGCACGCCGCGTGCGGCATCTTGGGTGCCAAGGCCGGCAAGCACGTGCTGTGCGAGAAGCCGATCGACGTGACGTTGCCTGCGGCGGATGCGCTCATCGCGGCCTGCGACCATGCCGGCGTGCGCCTCGCGGTGGTGTCGCAGCATCGGTATTCCCCGGGAATGCGCCACTTGAAGGGGTGGCTCGACGAAGGCAAGCTCGGGCGCCTGGTCTACGGCGAATCGGTCACCAAGTGGTTTCGGACCCAGGCCTACTACGATTCCGGCGGATGGCGCGGCACCTGGGAGCTCGACGGCGGCGGTGCGCTGATGAACCAAGGGGTGCATTACGTGGACCAGCTGCGCTGGATCATGGGGCCGGTGCGCTCCGTGGCGGCCACGATGGGAACTTTGGCGCACGAGCGCATCGAGGTCGAGGACGTGGTTTCGGCGACCATCGAATTCGAGAGTGGTGCGGTGGGCACGCTCATGGCATCGACGTCGCTCGTGCCCGGGTACAACCAGTCGCTCGAGATTTACGGCACCCATGGTTCGGTGTTGATCGACAACGGCATGGTTCGCCATGCCCAATTCCTCGCGGGCGACGAGGAGCAAACGACTTGGGCGATCAAAGCCCCGGAACCGTTGGTGAAGGACGGCGTGTTCGCGGGCTCGGGCGAGGGAGGCGGCGCGACGAGCCAAGGGGGAGCGGATCCGCGGGCGATCTCGGTGGGCGGCCATATCGCGCACCTCTCCGACCTGATCGCCTCCATTCGAACCGGCAGCCCGGTGTTCATGAACGGTCCGGAGGCGCGCAACGCGCTGGAGTTGATCGTGACGGTGTACGAGGCGGCCCGCACCGGCAAGCGGGTCGTGTTGGGCGAGCGTGCCTGACTCCGGGACGGATTCCGTGGTGCTGCGCGCGATGCGTCCGGAGGATGCCGACGCATTGGCGGCATTGATCCATCGGTCCACCAACGCGTGGTACGTGGCGCGCTTCGGGCAGTCGATCTTCCCGGGGCCGGAATCGGACTGCCGCATCTTTCCGGAAACGTACGGGATGGTCGATGCGGGCGAAGGCATCGTCGCCGAGGACGCGTCCACCGGCGCATTGCTCGGCTCGTGCTTCCTGCACCCCCGCCCCACCCATATCGGCGTCGGCATTGTCAAT
>JBJTRZ010000192.1:0-2390 GCA_046076415.1 Armatimonadota bacterium | reverse complement strand
GGGGTGACCGCATTGGAACGGACTGCGTACGCGATGGGAAAGTGAAGTAAACAAACCTATGTCAACGGTACACACCGTCGAAATGACCATGGCGGACGGCCGGGTCGTTTCCATTGAAACCGGCAAGCTGGCGAAGCAAGCCAGCGGCGCCGTCGTCGTCCGATCGGGCGACACCGTCATCCTCGCCACCGCCACCATGGGCGGGATTCGGGGAGGGATCGATTTCTTCCCCCTCACCTGCGACTACGAGGAACGTAAATACGCCGTCGGCAAGATTCCCGGCGGCTTCGTCAAGCGGGGCGGCCGCCCCTCCGAGAAGGCCGTTCTGACATCGCGCTTGATCGACCGCCCGTTGCGCCCCTTGTTCGAAAAGGGCATGCGCAACGACGTCCAAGTGATTGCGATGCCCCTGTCGGCGGACATGGACCACCTTCCGGACGTCTATGCCGTCCTTGGGGCCTCCGCCGCCCTCCACGTGTCGGACATCCCGTGGGCGGGTCCCATCGGGGCCGTTCGGGTGGGCATGGATGCCGATGGCAACTTCCTGATCAACCCGACCCAGGAACAGGTCGCCGCGTCGCGGCTCGATCTGGTGGTTGCCGGCACCGCCAAAGCCATCCTGATGGTCGAGGCGGGCGCTCAAGAGGTCACGGAATCCCGCATGCTCGAGGCCTTCGATGCGGCCCATGCCGTCATCAAGGACCAATGCGCCCTCATCGAGGCGTTGCGCGCTAAGGCGGGCAAGCCCAAGCGGACGGTCGACCTTCACGAAGTCGACAAGACCATCCTGGGCGTGGTCCGGGATCGGTACTCCGCGAAGTTGCGCGACGGACTTCAGGATCCCGACAAGGCGAGCCGCGAGGCGGGCCTGACCCTGCTTATCGACATGGTCGTTGGCGAACTTTCGCCCGAGTTCCCGGACAAGGTCGCCGACCTCAAGGAAATCGCCGACAAGGTCGTCAAGGAACAACTCCGCGATCTGATCCTCACCGAGGGACGTCGTCCCGACGGTCGCGGCACCACGGATATCCGACCCATTTCCTGCGAGGTTGGCCTACTTCCGCGTGTCCATGGATCGGGCCTGTTCACCCGCGGCCAGACCCAGGTTCTGACCACGTGCACCCTTGGCTCCCCCGGGGATGCGCAGATGGTCGACACGCTCGAGGAGGATGGGGAGAAGAAGTACATGCACTTCTACAACTTCCCGCCCTACTCGGTCGGCGAGGCGCGTCCCATGCGTGGCCCGGGGCGACGCGAAATCGGACATGGCGCATTGGCGGAGCGCGCCCTCGTTCCGGTCCTGCCGGAAGGTTCCGCGTGGCCGTACACCAATCTGTTGACCAGCGAAGTGCTCGAGTCCAATGGATCGACCTCCATGGCGAGCACCTGCGGATCCACCCTTGCGCTTATGGACGCCGGGGTCCCGATCAAGGCGCCGGTCGCCGGAATCGCGATGGGCTTGATTTCGGACGAGGATGCCGGCAAGTATGCGGTCCTCACCGACATCCAGGGCATGGAGGACTTCTCGGGAGACATGGACTTCAAGGTGGCGGGCACCAAGGACGGAATCACCGCCCTGCAGCTCGACACGAAGATTCAAGGCATCCCGCGCGACGTCTTCGTTCGGGGCTTTGAACAGGCACGCGAGGCTCGCCTGCACATTCTGGGCAAGATCGATGAAGCGATCCAGGCTCCGCGCACGGAACTCTCCGAGTACGCGCCACGGATCATCTCCCTCAAGATCGATCCGGAACAGATCGGTTCGATCATCGGGCCGGGTGGCAAAACGATCAAGAAGATCTGCGCCGACACCGGAGCGAAGATCGACATCGAACAGGATGGATCGGTCCACATCACATCCGTGGATGGCGCCGGCGGCGATGCGGCGAAGGCGATCATCGAGAACATGACCCGCACGCTTACGCCGGGCGATGTCTTCGATGGAACCGTGGTCCGTTTCCTTCAATTCGGCGCGTTCGTTTCGCTGCCGGGTGGCAAGGATGCCCTGGTCCACGTCTCGCAATTGGCGGATCCGCCTCCTGCGCGGCCGGACGAAATCCTCAAATTGGGCGACGTCATCCGGGTTCGCGTTACCGAGATCGATGGTCAAGGACGTGTCAACGCGACCGCGCGGGGTCTCGACGAACCGTTCGACCCGGAGAATCCGGAACCCGGTCGTCCTCCTCGCCCGGCCGGTGGCGGTCGCGGGGACCGAGGCGACCGCGGGGATCGTGGAGGGCGAGGCGACCGTGGTGGCCGTGGCGATCGTGACCGCGACCGTGGCCCGCGGGACCGCGGACCCCGGGAATCGGATCGGCCGGCTCCCGCCGCAGCCGAGGCTCCGAGCGGAGGAAACGAGGACGGCGACGAGTTGCCGCGCGCGCGGTTCC
>JBJTRZ010000191.1:0-4803 GCA_046076415.1 Armatimonadota bacterium | reverse complement strand
CTTCCTGCTCGCGGTTGCCTCGGTCGAGGTGTATGGAGTCATCCTGGCCGGCTGGTCGAGCAACAACAAGTATTCGTTGCTGGGAGCCCTCCGCGCGTCGAGCCAAGTCATCAGTTACGAACTCGGGATGGGGCTTGCGATCATCGCCGTCCTCCTCATCGCGGGAGACCTTGGCACGCACGCCTTGGTGCGTCACCAAGGAGTCTTTGAATCGGTGGCGGTTCCCGAGAGCGGAATCACGGTGGACACGCAAACCGTGTCGTCCGGATTCTGGAATTGGCATATCCTCGCGCTGTTTCCGTTTGGCCTGATTGCGGCCCTGGTCTACATGGTGTCGATGATCGCGGAGACGAACCGAGCTCCGTTCGACCTCCCGGAAGCCGAAACCGAGTTGGTTGCGGGGTTCCACACGGAATACACCTCGTTCAAATTCGCGATGTTCTTTATGGGCGAATACGCGAACATGATGATCGTGAGCGCCATTTGCGTGACCCTCTTCCTGGGTGGCTATCTGGCTCCATGGGGTCCGCTGGGGCAACTTCCCGCGTCGTTCGGGGCGTTTTTCCCACCCGTCGTGCTCAATGCGATCAACCACTGCGTCATCGCTCCCGGTTGGTTGTTCGCCAAACTTTACGCGCTCATCGGCTTCTTCATACTCGTGCGCGCCTCCCAACCCCGCCTTCGCTACGACATGTTGATGTCCTTCGGCTGGAAGGGGCTACTGCCGGTGGCGCTGGCGAATGTCGTCCTGATCGCGCTTTCCTTGGCCTTGCAATCGTCCATCGGGTGGATGGGACACTGGATTGCCGTGGGGGCGGGAGGATTGCTTGCGGCGATTCTGCTGTTCGCCAAATGGTCCCAGTGGCGTGCGGGAAGGGGAGCCGCTTCGGCATCCAGCCCGATTGTTCGTCCCTCGGTCGCGGTACCGACCGCTCCGAACGTTTCCCGGGAGCTTTGACTATGTCGGACTTTTGGTCGGATGTGAAACAGATCGCCTCGGAAGTCGTTGCTCCGTTCAAGGGCATGGCGACCGTCGGTGCGAAACTGACCGAGCGCAAGACGGTCGTCTCGTATCCGGAATTCCGTCGTCCGATGGGGCGACGTGCGCGTTGGCGCCATGTTTTGAATCGCTACGACAACGGCATGGAGAAATGCATCGGATGCTCGCTTTGCGCGGGGGCTTGTCCGGCCAACGCGATTCTCGTCGTGGCGTCGGAGAATACCGAAGGTGCGCGCAAATCGCCGGGCGAGCGGTACGCGGAACGTTACGAGATCAACATGCTCCGGTGCATCTACTGCGGGTTTTGCCAGGAGTCCTGTCCGACCGGTGCCATCGAACTCAAGGACGTGTTCGAGCTCGCGGAGGATAGCCGCCGCAAGTTGATCTACACGAAGGAGATGCTGCTGGTCCCCGATCCCAATCGCGAACGGGTGGATTGACTCCGGCTCGAACCCCATGTCACCAATGTCCTTGACAACCTTGCTCACCGGCCAGAACCTCATGTTCGTGGTTTTCGGCGCCATCGCGCTCGCATCCGCCTTCACCATGCTGCTGGCGTCCAATCCCTTGCGGGCAGCGCTTTGCCTGGTGCTGAATCTGTTCTGCGTCGCCGGTTTGTATCTCTCGCTGGACGCGGCCTTCCTGGCCACGGTCCAGGTGATTGTTTACGCCGGCGCGATCATGGTTCTGTTCCTGTTCGTGATCATGCTTCTCAACCTCGGAGTCGCCGACCGGTCTCCCGATCCGCTCAAGGCGCAGGGCATTATCGCCATGCTCTCGGGAATCGGTCTTGCCGTTTTTCTCGGGCTTGCGATCTCGAAGGGGGTTGGTGGGGTCGCACTCCCGGATGTTTCCGCGTTCGAGGGCTCGGTTCAGGGGGTCGGACGCGAGTTGTACCGTTCCGATCGTCCCTGGCTTTTCCCGTTCGAGGTAACGAGCATCCTGCTCCTCGTGGCGGTGGTTGGCTCCGTCACGCTCGCGCGCAAGGAAGGGAACACCGATCGATGAATCCGACCCACAATGGTCCGCTGATCGGATACCTGTTGCTGGGAGCGATCTTGTTCGGCCTGGGCGCGATCGGCGCCGTCACCAAGCGCAATCCGATTTTGATCTTCATGAGCATCGAGTTGATGCTCAATGCGGTCAATGTTTCGGCGATCGCCTTCGGCCGCTATCTGGGGCACGCCGGCGGGCAGATGCTTTCGGTTTTCGTGATGGCGGTGGCTGCCGCGGAGGTCGCGGTGGGTCTTGGCATTCTGATTTCCGTGTTCCGCCAACGCGACCGGATCGACGTGGACGAGATTCGGATCCTGAGGGGCTGAGGGCACATGCAGACGAACGAATGGTTGCCGTGGTTGGTTCCGTTGCTGCCCCTGTTGGGCTTTTTCGCCAATGCGTTCCTTGGCGGGCGGTTGAAACGATCGGTGGTGGGAGGAGTCGCCACCGCGGTGGTCGCCGGAGCCTTCCTGGTTTCCTTGGCGCTTTTCGCTCAAGTAGCGGGTGCCCCCGAGCATCGCGTCGCATCGAGGTCCTTCGAGTGGATGGTGCTGCCGTCCGGAGTCGGCGGGGGCGGATTCGACCTTCGGTTCGGCTTGGTCCTCGACCCGCTGTCGTCCTTGATGCTTTTGATCATCACCGGAATCGGCGCCTTGATTCATCTGTATTCGATCGGATACATGAGCCATGAACAGGCGTATTCGCGGTATTTCGCCTACCTGAATCTGTTCGTCTTCTTCATGCTCCTGCTGGTTATGGCATCCAATTTGGTCGTGATGTTCATCGGCTGGGAAGGGGTGGGGCTGGCGTCCTACCTATTGATCGGCTTCTGGTCCGAGCGGGCCTCGGCCACCGCCGCGGCACGCAAGGCATTCGTGGTGAACCGAATTGGCGATGCCGCCCTGCTCGTTGCGCTGTTCCTTGTCCACAGGTACTTCGGCACTTTCGAGTTCTTTGGCGAAAACGGGTTGCTGACGGCGAATGGGTTGGAGGGGGCTGCCCGCCAGGGATTGGTCGCCGGATCGCTGGTCGCGAACGCGGTTCCGTTGCTGCTGTTCGCGGGGGCAACCGGTAAATCGGCGCAGTTGCCCTTGTTCGTCTGGTTGCCGGACGCCATGGAGGGGCCGACGCCGGTGTCGGCATTGATCCACGCGGCGACGATGGTGACGGCGGGGGTCTATTTGCTCGCACGTTGCCATGCGTTGTTCGCCCTTTCGCCAGTCACCATGTCGATCGTCGCGGTGATCGGACTCGCGACGGCGTTCGTTGCCGCGACCGTCGGACTGGTTCAGAACGACATCAAGCGAGTATTGGCCTATTCCACCGTTTCCCAACTCGGATTCATGTTCCTTGCGTGCGGGGTGGGGGCCTACGGCGCGGCGATGTTCCACGTGACCACCCATGCATTCTTCAAGGCGCTGCTCTTCCTTGGAGCGGGTTCGGTGATCCACGCGATGGGCGGGGAACAGGACATGCGAAAGATGGGCGATCTCGCCCGGCGCATTCCGACGACGTTTCGGACCATGCTGGTTGGCACGCTGGCGATCGCCGGTATTCCGCCGCTCGCGGGATTCTGGTCCAAGGACGAGATATTGGCATCGGCCTTTGGTAGAAATCCTGTGCTCTTCGGGATTGGACTGGCGACGGCGTGCATCACGGCGATCTACATGTTCCGAATGCTTGGATTGACCTTTTTCGGCAAATCGCGGATGGATTCGCATACGGAGGAGCATGTCCACGAGTCGCCCGCGGTCATGACGGTTCCCTTGATCGTGCTGGCCGGATTCAGTTTGGTCGTCGGATTCCTGAATGCTCCCGCCATCGGCATCCATGCCTTCTCCCATTGGCTAGGCGAGTCGGTGGGACCGGAGCCTTCGCTCCCCCAAGGAGGAATGGCGCTTGGGCTCCTTGCGCTGTCGGCTCTGGTCGCCGCCGGGGCCTCGGCCTTTGGATGGGCGCGGTTCCGTGAATTGCCCGCGCGTGAACCTTCCGGGCCTCTGCACGGTTTCCTCTCCTCCGCGTGGGGTATCGAGAGCGCCTACGGCACGATATTGGTTCAACCAGGAATCGCGATGGCCCGTTTCCTCGCCCGGGTACTTGATCGTATTGCGTTGGATGGCGTGGTTCGCGGGGCGGCCGGTCTGGTGACGGCCGTGGGTTCTGGTGCGGCCCGTCTGCAGAACGGCTTTGTCCGAAGTTACGCGGTAACCGCGCTGCTGGGTGCGGTTGCCTTGGCGATCGTCCTCGCCGTCGGTATGTCGAGTGGAGGCCACTGATTCGCCCATGCTCCCGTCGATTGTTCTGATTCCGGTATTGGCCGCACTTGTGGTGGCCGCTCTACCCGCTCGGCATGCTCGAAATGCAGCGCTGATTGGTACGGGAATCGCCGCTTTGCTGTCCCTGGCGTTGCTGACGCCTGGAGGTTTGCAGGCGGATGGATTCTCGTGGGTCGTGCTGCGCCCATGGTTTCCCGCTTATGGTGCCTCGTTCCATCTCGGCGTGGATTCCGTTTCCGGCGTCCTGATCGTTTTGACGGGATTCCTCGCGTTCGTGGCCGCGGCGATGCCTGCAAAGGTCGCGGATGGTCGGGAGCGTGGGTATTTCGCCGCGATCCTTGTGGCGATGTCGGCGACCAACGGCGCCTTCGCGTCGTTGGACTTGATTACGTTCTACGTATTCTTTGAAGCGTGTCTGATCCCGATCTTCCTGATGATCGGGGCCTACGGTTCGGGGGATCGTTCACGCGCCACCTTGAAGTTCCTCGTCTACACGGTGGCCGGCTCGTTGCTGATGCTTGCCGGGATACT
>JBJTRZ010000190.1:0-2042 GCA_046076415.1 Armatimonadota bacterium | reverse complement strand
CGGCCCGGGCCGCCTCCCCCATCGATCGCCGGCGGTCCGAATCCGCGAACACGGCATGCAGCGCATCGGCCAGCGCCCCGTCGTCCTCGGCATCGGGCAGGCGGATTCCCGCCGCATCCACGACGGTCTCGGCTCCCCCCGTGGTATGGGCGGTGATGACCGGAAGTCCGGACGCCAAGGCTTCGAGCAGCACCAAGGCACAGGCCTCGTAACGCGAAGGGAACACGAAGCAATCGGCCGCGCGCATCAGATCGGGAATATCGGATCGAAAGTCCAGGAAATGGACCCGGTCGGCGATTCCCAGCGCCTGCGCCAAGGCAGGCCACGGACTTCCCGCCAAGCGCCCCACCACGGCCAAGTGGATTCCAGGACACCGCGCGAGGCCGCGCAGCACCGTATCGAGATTCTTGCGCCCGGTGCGGATGTCGCCCGCGAACAGCGCGAGGGGAACATTGGCGGGAAGGCCGAGGGTGGATCGGTCGACGGCCCCCGGATGGAACTGATCGGGATCGACTCCGTTGAGCACGACGTCCACCCGGTCGGCGGGAACCCGGCCCCACCGGGTGAGTTCCTCGCGAATCGTGGACGAAGCGCCGACGACGCGGCGCGCCCGAGCGAATGCACGGCGCTCCCCCCACGCGTTGAGGGCGGAGTACAGCCATTGGTAGGTCGCGTAGGGTCCGTGATTCGAGCGGGAGGGATGCATGGCGTGCCGCCTCCATGCCGAATGGACGAACTGCGCCGTATTGACGTCGTGGCGGCCCTCCAACGTCCAGCCGTAGCCATGGACGATGTCGGGCCGAACGGCCATTCCACGCAGCGCTCGCGTCGCTCGAAGCACCGATTCGACGCCATATGCCAAATCGTTGCCGCGCACCTTCGGCCGCACCGGAATCCATCGGGCACCGCTTTTGAGCAACTCGCTGTCGACTTCATCGGCCAGCAACGTGACGGCAAGTCCTTCGGCGAGTGCGCGCGACGCGATTTCCAGATTTGCACGTCCTTGGCCGTCGCCCCGGCGAGCGTAGCGGGAGACGATGGCGACGTGCAACGGGCTCATGCGATCCTCGCGGTGCCGACGGCGGACGCGGCGGATTCCGAAACGGGTGAATTGGGGTCGACAGACTCCAGCGACATGCGATCCAGCGCGCCGATCAGTAGCCAAGTGATGATGGAGAGGGAGTAGTAGCCCCCGGAAAGCCAGGATCCGAAACCGGCGGCGAGGATCCCGGCCAACGTGCGTATGGATTGATCCCGGGATAGGCGCCAGTTGCGCACCAGGGTTCGCCCAACCGAAATCACCACCGCCAAATACAGGAGTCCACCCACCAAGCCGGATCCAAGGAACATATCTCCAAGATCGAACTCGGAGGAGGCCTGTTTGGTGTCGGAAAATTTGCGCGCCGCGATCGTGGTGGAACCCAGACCGTTTCCAAGGGGATTGCGGAAACCCGCCGCAAAGCTTCCCAGCACCAAATCCCGATGGAATTGTCCTGTGGATCCCTCGCGGAACGGTTGGGTCAGACCCTCGACTTGGTGTTCGAGGCTCACCCGCGTCGGTTCCGCCTCGGCCAATTCGTTGGCGGTCTGCACCCCCGTAACCGTGGTGGCGATGCCGATCGCGACGGCAACGGCGAATCGTGGCACCCAGACGCGGGGGTTGGAGCTGCCGATCGCCCAGACCACGGACGCGGAAAAGCAAATGGTGAGCAGCGCGCCGCGGGACGAACTCAGGGCGACCACGGCCGCCAGAAAGATGAACAACGGCACATGGACGGCGCGTCGTTGCATCACCTGCGTAAAGGAAACCACGCATCCCATCACCAGAAAACCGGCGTACTCCCCGAACGAAAGGAAGGTGGAGAACACCCGATACCGCCCCCCGATCAACTGGGAATACCGGGATTCCTGGATCCAAAGGCGCTCCACTTCGCTGAACCCATTGAATGTTTGATACAGGCCGTAGGCGCCGCAGATCAGCGCGCCAACCTGAATGGCGCGAAGCAGGCCGGGCAGCATACGCCGGTTCAAGGCCGCGCGCC
>JBJTRZ010000189.1:0-3035 GCA_046076415.1 Armatimonadota bacterium | reverse complement strand
CCTGATCGACCGATTGGAGAGTGAAAGCGGCTTCCGCATCGCGCGCCACCAGCTCGAGCTCTACGGCGCGTGCCCGGATTGCAGAAAGTCCTAGTGGTCCGCCGGAGCCTTGGCTCCGCCGCGCACGGCCCGCGCCACTCCGCCGATCACGATCAACGCGAATCCCGACCAGAAAACCGCCTTCGGCATTTCCGGCATGGCCACGCCGTGTCCGATGCCGTACAGATGCGCGGCCTCGAATCCGAGCTTGATGCCGGCCCATCCGACCAACAAATACGCAACGTTGTCGAGCAACGGATAGCGTCGAATCAGTCCGATCAGGGCTTGGGCCGCAATGCGCAGCAGCAATATCCCGAGCAAACCCCCGAGGTAGACCACCCAGATCTTCGACGGGGAATGGACCAATGCGACGGCGACCAGGATGGAGTCGATGGCGAAGAACAGGTCGGTGATGCCGATTTGCGCGACCGTTGCCCAGAATCCCGGCCCTTTCCGCCCTGATTCATCCGAACCATCGCTTGCAACCGGGTCGTGGCGCTTGGCCGCGAAATGCTTGATCGCGAGGAACAACAGATAGGCGCCACCCACCCCGCACACCCACCAGAGCGAGATGAGATAGGCCGCCAGCGCGATCCCGATCGCCCGGAACACGAACGCGATGAGGAGGCCGAGCCAGAGCGCGCGATCTTGCTCGCGCGGGCGCAGGTGTCCGACCAATAGGGCGAGCACCAAGGCGTTGTCGGCCGAAAGCAGCCCCTCGAGCAGCACCAGCGATGCGATGGTGGCGAGGTCGGAGGGTTGGAAGGTCAGCGGCACCGCCCCGCATTATACGGTTCCCGTCGCCGCGTTCTCCGGGGGTTCCGGGGCGTGCTAGAATCCCGGCATGCTTTCCCTCGAACGTCGCCGGTTCCTCGCGCTCGCCGGAGCTTCCCTGCCCGCGTTGCTGACCGCCGGTTGCCCGTCGCCGGGCAAGGGTGGGCGAAACTCCGGTGGGTTGCGCGCAGGTTTGGTCACCGACACCGCCGGCGTCGACGATGGATCGTTCAACGCGGGAGCGTGGGAAGGGCTGACACGGGCGGCCAAGGATTTCGGCTTCGAGACGAAACTGATCGAATCGCGCCGCAACGCCGACTATGTTCCCAATCTCGTCCGGTTCGGCGAGGCGGGTTTCGATGTGGTGTTCGCGGTTGGTTTCCTGTTGCAACAGGCGGTGGAGGAGGCGGCCCGACGTTTCCCCAAGACCCGATTCGCGCTGGTCGACGGTGAGGCGGCCGACTTGCCCAACATGGTGGCGTACCGGTTCCGCGAGGAGGAAGGCGCGTTCCTCGCCGGAGCCTTGGCCGCGTTGACGAGCAAAACCCATGTGCTCGGATTCGTGGGCGGACTCGAAGTACCGTTGATCCGCAAGTTCGAATGCGGCTATGCGGCGGGTGCGCGCACGGCGGTCCCCGGCACCGTGGTGAAGGTCGGGTACGCCAACAGCTTCGATGATCCCACCAAGGGATCCGAAATCGCGTTGCTGCAAATGTCGGCGGGAGCCGATGTCCTCTTCCACGCGTCGGGGCGCACCGGTCTGGGCGTGATCAAGGCGGTGGCGGGCAAGGGGGAAGGTCGGTTCGCGATCGGGGTGGACCGCGATCAGGACGACGTTGCTCCGGGGCGCGTGCTGACATCCATGCTCAAACGCGTCGATGTGGCGGTCCACGCCGTCTGTCGGCAGGTCAAGGAAGGGTCGTTCAAGCCGGGGACCATCGAGCAGGGCCTCGCCGAAGGGGCGCTCGCACTCTCGCCGATGCGCTTCACCAAGGACCTGCTTCCCAAGGGCGCGATGGAGCGGGTGGACGCCTATCGCGCACGCATCGTGTCGCGCGAAATCGTTGTTCCCAAAACCCTCGACCAGCTCGCCGCGTACAAACCCAAGGGCTGAGCCCGCCTCAGCGACCCGGTCCGCCGGATGCGCGCCACCCGGAAAGCCGGAGGGCGGAGAGCGACTCCACCACCCGATCGGCCGCGGAAAGGTCGTGGTGCCGGGTCAGGCGGTTGGGCACCGCGATGCAGGCCAGGCCCGCCGCGCGCGCCGCCGCGACCCCGTGGGCCGAATCCTCGATCGCCAAGGCGTCCCCGGGCGCCACGCCGAGGTCTGCGCAGGCCAGCAGATAGAGGTCGGGGTGGGGCTTCGCATGCGCCACATCCTCGCGCGTCCGCACCGTCCGGAACCGCTCGCGCACGCCACGCGATTGCAGGTGGCCGTGGACCCAGTCGCGGGTCGCCGACGAGGCGACTCCGATCGCGATGCCGGCCGCCTCCGCGTCGTCCATCCACGCCTCGACCCCGGGCAGCAACGGTTGCGCATTGGCACGGGCGTGGAAATCCGCGCGTTGCCGCACCGCGAGGGCTTCCCGGTCAATGCCTTCGACCCGCGCCGCGAGGTGTTCGAGCGGGTGCCATGGCGCCACGCCCGACGGCAGTCCGATGGTTCCCAGCCACGACTCCAGCGGAATCGACTCCCCATGTTCGGCGTACACCGCCTCCCACGCGTCGTATTCCGGCGACTCGGTGTCCACCAAAGTTCCATCGAAGTCGAAGATCAGCGCGCGCATGGTGCCCAGTCTACCCGCTGGCCGGCAGGGGCGCGGGACACGCGGGGTGAATAGGAACCGCGGTGCCCGCGGGACGCGGGCGGCGGAAAGTGACAACCATGGGAAATCGTGTGGGAATCGGCGTCGTCGGCTGCGGCAGCATCGGCATCCGCGGCGCCCTCGATCATTTCATCCTTCCCGATGTGGCCGATCAGGTCCATTTGGCAGCCTGTTGCGATCCGGCGCCGGGGCGTGCCGCGGCTGCGGCCGAAAAGTACGGAGTCGCCAAGGCGTACGAAACGGAAGACGAGCTTTTCGCCGATCCGAATGTCGACATGGTGGTGATTTGCTCGCCGATCGGTCTGCACTACGATCAAGGTGTCAAGGCGATCGCCGCCGGCAAGCACATCCATTTCAACAAGACCATGACGGTCACCAGTGGCGAGGCGCTCGACC
>JBJTRZ010000188.1:0-7336 GCA_046076415.1 Armatimonadota bacterium | reverse complement strand
AGCGCGGGGTCCCGCCGGTCCGCGGGTGGCACCAGGACATGTCCCTGCGCCGGCGCAATCGTCGCGCGTCCATTGTCGCGCCACACCCGTGCGAAGCGTTCCCCCGCGTCCTCCGGCAACCGGGTCGCCCCACCGTTCCAGAAATGCTCGGCCGCGGCCACCATTGCGGTGAATTGCCGTCGCTCGGAGGTCTCCAGCACCGCTTCCTTCGATTCGTAGCCGCACCAAGTGGTTTGCAGGGCTCCCCAAGCATCGTTCGCGACGGCGGCCGCGGCGAAACTTCGTATGCCCTCGGGATCGAACCAAGTGGCCGCCACGCGCCGGCCGAAGCCTTCGCGCCGCAACAGGTCGAGCGAGGGGTAACGGGGACGGGGCTCGTATTGCCAGTCGAACAGCACGATGTCCTTCGGGAGCGCGGAGCGCACCGCACGCGCATCCTCCGGGGTGGGTGCGGTACCAAAGCACGGGGCGACTTCCGTGGGGTGGAGCAGCATATCCGCCCACATCCAGGTTTCGGCCCCGCGGGCGGCGAGGAAGTCCCGCCAATGCTTCGCTGCGGTCGCGAAAAGTTCGGAAAATCCGCGGCCCGCGCTCCGGTACGGGAAACGCCCCCGCATGGTCACTTCGTCGAGCCCGACATGGGTCGCGCCCGCGGAGAAGACCGCGTTCGCCTCCTCGATGAAACGCTCCAGGTAGCCGCGTGCGCCCGGGTCCTCGAAATGCACGGCGTAGGGGGTTTCCGGATCCTCGGCGAAGTTGCGGTTCGCCGGCTTGGAGAACAGCCATTCCATATGGCCGTAACCCTGCACCAGCGGGTGGACAGCGATGCCGCGGGAGCGCGCAAATGCGCATTCCTCGCGAATCTGGTCCGGAGTGCCCGCCCATGTCGGGGCGACCGTGGGATCCGCGTTCCAGCGCACTTGTTCGCATTGGATAAGGAGGCGATTCAACTTTCCCGGAGCGAGCACGCGATCGATGAGCTTGCGGTGGAACGGAAGCGCGTCCTTGCCGTGGAACAAATGCACCCCTCGGAACGCGAGGGAGGGCCAGTCGTCGATCCGCGTGCAGTGCAGCAACGGTCCCGCGGAATCGGCGGTCGCCAACTGCGTGAATGTCTCCACGGCCCATCCGAGGCCGGCCGGATCGCGTCCCGACAGCGAAATGCGGTTTGGCGTCGCCTGGAGGACGTATCCTTCGGGGTTTGGCGGAGGCGCGAGGTTCGGGTCTCCGAGAACGATGCACGGGCCCGTCGTTGGTGGGCGATCCACGCGGCGCGGGGGGCTCCCGATCAACGCTTCGAGCACGGCGAGGAGGCGCCGCGTCGAGGGAGCATCGGCGGCGGCGACCACCGGCGTGTCGGGGCGCAGGCGAAAAACACCGGGGCGATCCACGCGACGTTTGGGAGTCGGCAACAGGATCGGGGGTGGCGGTTCGACCAGTTGGGCGACGAAGCGTGGGCGGGGAGACCAATGGAACGTGGGAACTTCGGGCTGGCGGTCGGGTGCGGGCCCCGCGTTGATCTGCAGGCGGGCCGACCGGCGGCCATCGGCGAAGCGCAATGGTTTCGGGGGCGAGCCGAGCCCGGTCCAGAGCACGGGCCAGGCCTTGGCCCAGCCCTGCGCATCGGAACGAGCATCGAAGGTCACCGGTTCTCCCGCGGTGCCCGACCAGCGCAGATCGATGTCTCCCCGGGGCGAGGAAAACGTCATTTTCCGCCAAGCGCTTCCGAGGCGATTTTCACCCTGGGTTCGGCCGGGTTCCGGCGGAGCCACCGCGAGGACGCCTTGGGCGGTGTTGGAGCGCCATGGGCCGGTCAGCACGGGCGCGGATAGGTAGGCCGCTGCGTACTCCACCTCGGCGGGCACATCGCGCAGCAGTGCGAACGAAACCTCCGTGGAAACCGCATCGTCGGTGACCGTGATCCACCATTCCACTTCGGCATCCGCGGTGCGCGCGGAGAATCGTGCGGTGGATGCGCGCGCGGATCGGGACCAGCCCGTCGTACTCCACGCCGCGGACGACTGATTGAACAGCACCCCCGCCCATCCGGCCTTCACGATGTAGAACGTGGACGATCGGACCAGCGGTACCCCGTCGAGATCGACCACTAGTCCGTTTCCCGGCGTCCACCCCACGGAGAAACGGCCCCGCGTCGTCGATTCGAGCATGGTGAAAGTATACCGACGGGGCGGGTTGCCGCAGGTCTTTGGGCCGTCCCCGGGCGTATACTGCTGGCACGGAGGTTGTCCGATGGTGCGTGACCGACGGTCGACGTGGATCTTTTTCGGGGCGCTTTCGGCGTACGTGGCGTCGCTTGCTTCCGCGGCCGGAGCGCGCGAGTCCGGGGAGCCCACGCGCCTGATCGCCACCCACTGCGTCGCCTGCCACAATGCCGAGGCGCGGACCGGGGGAATCGACCTTTCCCGGCGCGACGGGGCGGGGGATGTTTTCGCCAGCGGGCGTCTGGCCCGGGCCGTTCGTTCCGGGCGCATGCCCCCGGCCACCCGACTCCCGCGCGCCGACGCCGAGGCGATCGCCCGGTGGGCGGAAACCGGCGCCGAATACCCGGCTCAGGCGTTGACCGTGCCCAAAGCCCCCACGCGACGCCTCTGGTCGGTGGAACCGCTTGGCTCCGCGCCGCCCCCTGCGACGCGTTACGACCGCATCTCGACCCACCCGATCGACCGTTTCGTCTTCGCCCGCCTGGAGGCGAAGGGGATTGCCCCCGGGCCCCTGGCCGACCGTCGCGCCTTGCTCCGGCGTG
Source organism: Armatimonadota bacterium (assembly GCA_046076415.1). Lineage (GTDB taxonomy): Bacteria > Armatimonadota > Armatimonadia > Armatimonadales > Armatimonadaceae > CAIRTT01. The sequence continues at coordinate 4,572 of JBJTRZ010000188.1, read as the reverse complement.
CGTCGCTCGTGCTCACCGGACTGCCTCCCACCGCGCAGGAACTCGCCACGTTCCTCGCCGACCGTCGCGGCGATGCATGGGAGCGCCAGGTCGACCGACTGCTCGCATCTCCGGCCTACGGTGAGCGCATGGCGCGCCTCTGGCTCGATGTCGTTCGGTTCGGCGAGTCCCATGGATACGAACAAAACCACCTTCGGGACAATGCCTGGCCGTACCGCGACTGGGTGATCAAGGCATTCGAACGCGATTTGCCATGGTCGAAATTCGTGGGAATGCAGCTCGCGTCGGATGTCCTGGCTCCCGGCGACCCCGCGGAGGCCGCCGCCACGGGATTCCTGGTGGCGGGCATTCACGACACGGTCGGTATCCAAACGGAGGAGGGCACGCGCCAGCAACGTTCCAACGACCTGGACGACATGGTGGCCACCACCGGACAGGCGTTCCTCGGTCTCACGGTGGGGTGTGCCCGCTGTCACGACCACAAATTCGACCCGATTCCCCAAGCCGATTACTACCGACTCGCCGCGGTCTTCGCGGGCGTTCGCCACGCCGAGCGCGAACTTCCGGCCGAGAAAGCGAACTCCGCGCAGGCGTCCGAACGTGCCCGGGTTTCCGGTTCGCTGATGCGTAGCCGCAATCGCCTGCAGGAAATCGAAGCGGGTGCTCGGCAGGCCGTGCTCGCCGCCAAGGGGGTTGCCCCGGCCGCCCGGCCCGCCGTGAACTCCCGGCGCAACGTCGAGGAGTTTGCGGAGGTGGAAGCGCGCTACCTGCGCTTCGTCGTGCTGGCGAGCAGCGACGGACACGAACCCTGCATCGATGAATTGCAGGTGTTCGGCAAGTCCGGCGATGACAACGTGGCGCTGGCGACGCGCGGCACCGTGGCCTCGGCCAGTGGAGAGCTGCCCGGCTTCGCCATCCACCGGATCGCGCACCTCAACGACGGCCGGTTGGGCAATGACCACAGCTGGATTTCGAACACGGCGGGGACCGGCGAGGCGCGTCTGACTTTTGCTCGGGTCGAGCGCATCGGCCGGGTGGTGTTCAGCAGGGACGCGGGGGATGTGCCGCGATTCGACGACCGACTTCCGGTGCGTTATCGGATCGAAACATCGCTCGACGGCAAGGCATGGACCGAGGTGGCGTCGGATGCCGGGCGCGCCGGAAACTCCGACTACATCCATCCCGACGAGTTGGTGGCAGCGCTCTCGACCGCGCTGCGCGCGGAGCGCGACCGACTCAAAGGCGCCATCTCCGCCGACGCGGCGGAGCTCGCACGCCTCGAGGGCCAAGGCAAGGCGTACATCGGCCGTTTCGGCGATCCCGAGCCGGTCCATGTGCTGCGCCGCGGGGATGTCATGCAGCAAGGGCCGGTGGTGGCACCGGGTGCCTTCTCCTGCATAGCGGGCCTGCCCTCCGATTTCGGCGACCTTGCCGAGCCGCGGCGCCGCGCCGAATTGGCCCGCTGGATCGCCGATCCCGGCAACCCGCTCACACCGCGCGTGGCCGTGAACCGCATTTGGCAGCAGGACTTTGGTCGCGGCATCGTGGCGACCCCGTCCGACTTCGGGCGCAACGGCGCCGCCCCCACCCATCCGGAACTCCTCGATTGGCTCGCCCGCGACTTCGTGCGCAACGGAGGGTCGGTGAAGCGATTGCACCGCCTCATCCTCACGAGCCATGCCTGGCGGCAGTCCGCCGCCGCGCGCGCCGAGGGAATGGCGAAGGATGCCGGCAACACGCTCCTTTGGCGCCACCCCCTGCGCCGAATGGAGGCCGAGATGGTCCGCGACTCCGTGCTGCAGGCAAGCGGCAAACTGGATCGCCGTCGCTTCGGGCCGGGTTTTCGGCTCTACGATTACAAGATCGTCAACATCGCCATCTACGAGCCCCTCGGCAAGGGCGGTCCGGAAACCTGGCGGCGGGGGATTTACCACCAGTCCGCGCGGGCCGTCCGCGACACATTGATGGGCGCGTTCGATTGCCCCGAATCGAGCGTGCGCACCGCCCGCCGCGAAAGCACCACCACGGCCCTGCAAGCGCTGGCGCTATGGAACGGACCGTTCACGGTCGAACAGGCCGGCTTCGTGGCCGAGGCCGCGTCCGCCACCGCCGATCCCATCGCCACCGCCTTCCTGCGCATCCTCGGGCGTCGTCCGGATGCCGCCGAAGCGCTCGACGCCCGCGGCATTGCGGCCAATCTGGGGCTCCCGGCGCTCTGTCGCGCCCTGCTCAACACCAACGAGTTCCTCTATTACTGAAACCATGCAAAACGAAACCCTGCCGCGTCGCGACCTCCTCGGGAAAATGGGGACCGGATTGGCGTCGATGGCCCTTGCCGCACTGTGCGCCGACGACGCCGCGGGGGCGCAGGGCACGACCATCGCGCCGCATTTCGCCCCCAAGGCCAAGCGGGTGCTGCAGATCTTCTGCCCGGGCGCCGCGAGCCATATCGACCTCTGGGAACACAAACCCGAACTCGAGGCGCGCCACGGCCAACCGATGCCGGGACTCACCGGGGTCAGCTCGTTCCAAGGGGGCAATGGCCCGCTCATGCGCTCGCCCTGGGAATGGAAACGCGCCGGTCGCTCCGGGAAAATGATCAGTTCGCTGCTTCCGCACATGGCCGAGTGGGTGGATGAAATCGCGTTCGTCCATTCCCTCACCGCCCGCAGCAACACGCACGGTCCGGCGATGCTGCAAATGAACACGGGATTCGTGCTCGACGGGTTTCCGAGCATGGGGGCCTGGGCCACGTTCGCCCTCGGATCGGCCAGCCGCGACCTCCCCGCGTTCGTGTCCATTCCCGATGTTCGGGGACTTCCGCCCAACGGCCCCGCGAACTGGGGCGCCGGCTTTTTGCCCGCGGCGTTCCAAGGGACTTCCTTCAACGCGGTCAAGCCCATCGCCAACCTCGACTCGCCCCCGGGTGCTCGTCGCGGCGATGAAGCGGCTCTGCGCGGTTTCCTCGAATCGATGGACCGGGGCCACGCACGCCGCAACCCGGGGCACGACGACTTGGATGCGCGCATCGCCTCGTACGGCCTCGCCGCGCGCATGCAACTTGCCGCGCCCGAGGCAACCGACCTATCCAAGGAATCGGCCGCGACCATGTCGCGCTACGGGGTGGACAGCGCCAACCCGCTTGAGGCGGCCTACGCGCGCAACGCGGTTCTTTCGCGCCGGCTGCTCGAACGCGGCGTGCGCTTCGTGCAACTGTACTGCGGCGCATCGGCCTCGCAGGTCGACGGGCTCCTCAACTGGGACGCGCACAAGACGTTGAAGGCCGACTACGAACGGCATGTCCCCATATTCGATCGCCCCACCGCGGCGCTGCTCTCCGATCTCAAGCGCACGGGCTTGCTCGACGAAACGCTCGTGCTCTGGTGCACCGAGTTTGGTCGCATGCCCACCAATCAAGTGGGCAGCGCGGGCCGTGACCACAATCCCTACGGTTTCACCGCATGGATGGCGGGGGCCGGCGTGCGCAAGGGTGTTTCCCACGGCGCGACCGATGCGTTCGGATACAAGGCGGAGCAGGATGTCCAGACCATCTACGACTTCCACGCAACGGTGCTGCATCTGCTGGGCTTCGACCACAAGCGCCTGACCTACTACCACAACGGCATCGCGCGTCGGCTCACCGATGTGCACGGCGACGTGATCCGCGCGGTGCTTGCCTAGGATTCCAAGCGTCCGGCGGCGAATTGCCGGGCAGACTGTTCGACGGAGGACACCATGGCTCGTTCCACTCGACGCGAATTCCTCGATGAAGCGTTCTTCGCCTCGGCGATGGCAGGCCTCGCCGCCACCGGCGCGTTCGCGGCCCCTGCCGAGGCGGCCCCGGCGCCGCGGCGGCGCGGGCCCAACGATCGTCTGCGCATCGCCTGCATCGGCGTGCGCGGGCGCGGGGTGGCCCACGTGGAGGGGTATCTGGATCTTCCCGACGCCGAAGTGGCCGCGATCTGCGACATCGATCTGAATGTCGTGGGCAAGGCGGTGTCGGCCGTGGAGAAGAAGACCGGTCGAAAGCCGGAAGTGCTGCAGGACTTGCGCAAGGTGTTCGAGCGCAAGGACATAGACGCGGTTTCGCTCGCGCTTCCCATCCACTGGCATACCCTCGCATCGGTGTGGGCCATGGAATCGGGGAAACACGTTTACTGCGAAAAGCCGGTCAGCCACAATGTGCGCGAGGGGCGTCGCATCCATGAAGCGTCTCTGCGCTACCGCCGCGTCGGCCAAACGGGCACTCAAAGCCGCTCCGCCAAGGCGATCCGCGACGCGATCGCGCATGTGCACGGCGGTGGAATCGGCAAGGTCCTGGTCAGCCGGGGGCTCTGCTACAAGCCGCGCACCTCGATCGGAATCCAGCCCGATGGTCCGGTGCCGGCCGGCGTCGACTTCGACCGCTGGCTCGGTCCCGCTCCGAGCCGGGCGTTCAATGCCAATGCGTTCCATTACAACTGGCACTGGATGTGGGACACCGGGGCAGGCGACCTTGGCAACCAAGGCATCCATCAAATGGACATTGCCCGCTGGGCCCTCGGCAAGTCGACCTTGCCACGAACCGTGCTC
>JBJTRZ010000187.1:0-2327 GCA_046076415.1 Armatimonadota bacterium | reverse complement strand
GCTTCGAGTATCAGGCGCAGTTCCGCCTCGGTATGGGTGTCGGCATGATCGTGCCCACCGGAAAGCCGTAGACCGAAGGGCCTCAGGACTCCCCCCGCGAGGAAGTTCATCAATGCGATGAGCGGACGAAAGACGCGGTAGAAGACGTCAAGGGGGTAGATGAGGGCCAGTGCGACGCGTTCGGCCCGTTGGATCGCGATGGTTTTCGGGGCCATCTCTCCGATGACCACTTCGAGCACGACCACCAGCAGCAGCGAGGTGCCTTGCGCGGCCGCGTGCCGGAAGCCTGCGGGAAGCGCGGCGAACGCCGGGTGCAGCAATCCCTCGAAAACGCCTTCGCCGAACGAGCCCAGGGTGAGCGTCGCGATGGTGATTCCCAGCTGGGTGGCGGAGAGGTATTCGTTGATCTGCCGAAGGGCTTCGCGGGTTTTGCGCGCCCCGAATCGGTTCTGCGCAGCGAGTTCCTCGATACGGGTGGCTCGCACCTTGACCAGCGCGAATTCCGCGGCCACGAAGAATCCGGTGAGGAGGATGAGCAGTCCGGCTGGAACCAGCATCAGGACTTGGGAAAGGGTCGTGGCCATCATGTGGCGGTGCGTCCCGCCGGGGTATTGTATCAGAGGAGCTTTTGAATGGTTTTCGCCTCGCCGCCTCGTTTTCCCGCCGTGCTCGCGCTGGCCCTCCTACCCGTGGCGATCGGCGCGGTCGCGGCCGCACCTCCGCGTCGCGCTCCGGCGGTGCGATCCACCGTCGATCCCGTTGTGCGCCGCAGATTCGTTTCCGAAGTGCTTCCGGTGCTGCGCACGTACTGCGTCGAATGCCATCGCGGCGAGCGGGCCGCGGCCGGAATCGATGTCACGGTGGACGCATCCGTGGACGCGATGCTGCGTCGCCGATCCGTGTGGGAGCGCATCGCGGCGAACATGGCTTCCGGGGCGATGCCGCCGGCGGGGTCCAATGCGCCGTCGCGCGACGAGCGTGACCGGGTGGTGGGCTTCGTGGAGTCGACGCTCTCCAAAGTCGATTGCGCGATCGACGATCCGGGGCGCGTGACGATGCGACGTCTCAATCGCGTGGAGTACCGCAACACGGTTCGCGATCTGCTCGGGGTCGAAACCGACGCAGCCGATGCGTTTCCATCGGATGATGTCGGGTATGGATTCGACAACATCGGCGACGTGCTGACGATTTCCCCGTTGCTGATGGAGAAGTACTTGGATGCGGCCCGCAAGATCGCGCGGACGGCCGTGGTTTCGCCCGAGGACCGCGCGGGCGGGGTCCAACGGTTCGCGGGTGCGCGATTGGAGGGAACCGGCGGAGGACCCAACGGTGGCGCCTACGGTTTCGGCACGGTGGGGCGCGCTTTCGTCGACGTTGCTTTTCCGGCGGCCGGCGAATACGTGGTCGAGGTCGAGGCGTGGGGGCATCAGGCGGGCACGGAGCCGTGCCGGATGGAGGTGCTCCTCGTCGATCAGGTGCTCCGGACGTTGGATGTGCCGCAACGCGAGGGAGCTGCCGGTACGTTTCGGATTCCGCTGCGCATCGAAGGACCTGGCCGGCGGCGGGTTGGCGTGGGTTTCGTGAACGATTTCTACAATCCCGCGGCGGCCAAAGCTTCCGAACGGGATCGCAATCTGTTCGTCGAATCGGTGGCGGTGCTTCCGCCGGCTTCCGTGCCGTTGACCGGGGATTTGCCGGCGACCCATCGCCGTATCGTTGCGTCCCGGCCGGTAGATGGCGGAGCTCCCGCGTGGACCAAGGCCGCGGGTGCGTCGCTGGCACCGCTCGCCCGGCGCGCGTTTCGTCGACCGCTTCGCACCGGCGAGTTGGATCGATTGGTTCGATTGGCACTGACCGCACGGGATCGCGGTCAGAGCTACGAGCGGGGCATGCAACTCGCGATACAGGGGATGTTGGTTTCGCCGCATTTCTTGTTTCGTGTGGAACTCGATCCCCGGCCGGACGATCCCAAAGCGAAGCGTTCTCTGGACGATTTCGAATTGGCGACGCGTCTTTCGTACCTGCTCTGGTCGTCGATGCCCGACGATGCGTTGCTGGCGCGGGCCAGCACCGGCACGTTGGGCAAACCCGAAGTTTTGCGCGCGGAGGTACGTCGCATGTTGCGGGATCCGCGCAGCGCGGCGCTCGCGGACAATTTCGCGGGCCAGTGGTTGCAGTTGCGCAAACTCGCCGTCGTGCAGCCGGATCCGCAACGTTTTCCGATGTTCGACGAGGCGCTCCGCGAATCGATGCGCCAGGAGACGCGGATGTTCTTCACGGACGTGGTCCAGTCGGATCGTTCCGTGCTCGAATTCCTCGACGCTCGG
>JBJTRZ010000186.1:0-1082 GCA_046076415.1 Armatimonadota bacterium | reverse complement strand
CCTTCGGGATCGGCGCCCGCCGCGTTGAAATACCGGAGCGAAACCGACTTGAGTCCGAACGCATGGTCGTAATCGCGGAGGATGCGCTCGAACATCAACTTGGTTTCCCCGTAGGGATTGGTGGTTTTTTGCGGATGGTCCTCCGGAATCGGCAGGATGGTGGGTTCGCCGTAGGTGGCCGCGGAGGACGAGAAAACCACGTGGGGCACGCCGTGATCACGGACGGCGCGCAGCAACGAAAGGCCTTTGCCGATATTGCACTCGTAGTATTTGCCGGGATCGGCCACGGAATCGCCCACCGACGCGTAGGCGCCGAAGTGCATCACGGCATCGACCTTGTGTCGGCGGATCGCCGCGCCGAGGGCGAGCGGGTCTCCATAGTCGCCGTGCACGAACGGCAACGAACCGACCGCGGCGCGATGGCCGAGTTCGAGGTTGTCGTAGACCACGACGGGGTAGCCGCGCTGGGCGAGCAGATGTGCGGTGTGCGAGCCGATGTAGCCGGCGCCGCCGACGACCAGGATGGACACGGGTTGCGGGTCTCCCTAATGCAGAGCGTGATTCGTGGCCGATGCCACGCAGGAAACGCGCCGAATCGGCGGGTTCGGGCGAATTGCTAGGGTGCGCTTGCGAGCGAGCCCATCGGGTCCCAGGGATCCAGGACATCGGGCGTCGTGTCGAGGAGCGCGAGCACCGACTCCGGCACGTGCCGTCGATCGACGACCACCTCGTAGAGGTATTCATCGAACCACGCGTCGGTCATCAGCATGTAGCCCTTGTCGCCCCCGGCTTCGCCCCAGGAGTTTTCGACCCGCCACTTGCGCGGCGCTCCGTTGTCGTCGAGGTCGACTCCGGCCAGCACCATGGCATGGGTCATCAGGCTGTGCCCATAGTCGAGCCGCGCCGCCTTGTCGAGTTCGAGCGAAGTTCCGTAGATCGCCTCGAGTTCGTGGAGTCGGGTGTCCATGACACCGAGTTCGCGGTCGAACGATTTCCCGACGTCGCAGCCGAACCAGACCGAGTGCCCGTCGCGGATCATTCCCTTCGCCGCGTCCTTGAGCACCGGCAGGGGCACATTGAGG
>JBJTRZ010000185.1:0-1908 GCA_046076415.1 Armatimonadota bacterium | reverse complement strand
CCAGCCGGCGGCGAACGCGAGGGCACGGGCCCGCGGGCCCAGATGCGGCAACGCGCGACCCGTGGCCGCCCCCCAGATCGCAAACCAAATGGCCTGGAGCAACGCGAGCGCGATCCACGGACCGGCTCCGATGCGGTTCATCCAGAACAGGCCGGCGCCATGGAGCACCAGCCCGTAAACGAATCCGGGGAGCGCTCCGCCGGGTTTCTCGCCGGGTCGGGGCACCACCGCGTGGTACAGCGGAACCAACCCGACCCATATCAGCGGCCACCAGCCGAGCGGGTCGTGCGCCGCGAGGCAGGGAAGTGCGGACGCCGCCGCGAGCGCCACGCGGCGCAAACGAACGGCGCCCGCGCGGGGGGTCAGGGGATCCAGCTTTCGTCCTTGCCCAGGCTCGCGCAGGTGCGGGCCAGCAATTCCGCCGCGTGGTCGGCGTCCGAGAGCGAAATGATCTCGCAGGGCGTGTGCATGTAGCGCAGCGGCACCCCGACCAGGCCCGTGCACATGCCACCCCGGCTGACCTGCATCGCGTTCGCGTCGGTGCCCGTGCCCGCCGGATCCGCCTCGAGCTGGATCGGGATGCCGGCCGCCTCGGCGGTTTGGATCAAGCGGTCCGACAGCTTGCGGTTGGCGTTCGCTCCCCGAAGCACGGTCGGTCCGGCCCCCAGCTTGAGCTCGCTCGTCTTGCGCTTGTCCATGCTCGGGAAGTCGGTCGCGAATGTCACGTCCACCGCGATGCCCACCTGCGGATCCACTCCGAACGCGCTGGCGCGCGCGCCACGCAGCCCGATCTCCTCCTGCACGGTGGCCACGGACACCACCTCGGCCTGCGGCTGGAGCGCCTTCACGCGGCGCAGGGCCTCGGCCACGACCCAGGCTCCCACGCGGTTGTCGAGCGCGCGCGCGGTCACCCGATCGCCCGCCAGTTGCGTGAACCCATCCACGTAGGTCGCGGGATCGCCCACGCGGATGCCCGCCGCCACCGTTTCGTCCTTGCTCGTGCATCCAATGTCGATCCAAAGGTCCTCGAACGACACGGATTTTCCGCGCTCATCGGTTTTGAGCAGGTGGATGGGCTTCTTGCCGATCACGCCGGGCACCGGGCCCTTCGCGGTATGGATGGTCAGGCGCTGACCCACCGCGTTGGAGAGGTCGTGCCCGCCGATGCCCTTGAAATAGCAGTAGCCGTTGTCGTCGATGTAGTGGATCAGGAATCCGATTTCATCGATATGGCCCGCCAGCATCACCCGCGGATAACCGCCCGGATTCACCGTGGCCACCACCGACCCGAGCGGGTCCGTCGCCACGACGTCGGCGAACTCCGAAACGTAGGCCCGGAAATGGGCGGCGTTCTCCTCCTCGTATCCCGACGGCGACGGGGTTTCGAGCAGGGTTTTGAGGAAGGCGAGTGCGGAATCGGGAATCACGGGATGTCTCCAGGTTGGGGAAGGATCGATCGGCGTGCCGGAATCAGCCGGCGAGGCCGAACGTGGTGAACAAAAACGCGTAGTCGGCGGCCAGGTCGCGCAGCGCGTCGTAGCGACCGCTCGCACCGCCGTGGCCGGCATCCATGTTGGTGCGCAGCAGCAACGCATTGCCGTCGGTCTTGAGCGTGCGCAACCGGGCCACGTACTTGGCGGGTTCCCAGTACATGACCTGCGAATCGTTGAGGCTGGTGCGGATCAACGTGGTGGGGTAGTCCATCGCCCGCAGGTTGTCGTACGGGCTGTAGGCCATCATCGTGCGGTAGGCGTCGGATTCGTTCGGATTGCCCCACTCCAGATACTCTCCGACGGTGAGCGGCAACGTGTCGTCGAGCATCGTGTTGATCACGTCCACGAACGGAACATAGCTCATCACGACGTTCGCCACATCCGGCCGCAGGTTGGTCACCGCGCCCATCAGCAG
>JBJTRZ010000184.1:0-4839 GCA_046076415.1 Armatimonadota bacterium | reverse complement strand
CACCGAGTCGATCACGAGGCGGCGCGATACCGAGCCGACCCCCTCGAGGACGTCGACGGCTTCCTCGGCGATCTCGGAGACCGCCGCGCGACCGGTTCGTGGATCGCCGTGGGCGGGCACGCAGCAGTCTACCCCGCGGTCCGGAGGGAGGGCAACGCGTCCCCGCTCCCACCGATTCGAGCCGGTAGAATGCACCATGCTCCGGTGCCGAGTGGGTCCCATTGTCGCGACCACCGCCTTTGTTGTCGCCGCGTCCCTCCCGCCGCTCGGCGCCCGTGCCGAATCCGCCGATGTCGAGCGGATCCTCAGCGGCGTGGCGACGCCTGCGCTGCCGGCGGGTTGCACCGCGTTGGCGTCGTTCGGGGAAGGGAGTTTCCCTGTCGTCGCCGCGGGACTCGACGGCACCCGGGCGCCCATCGTCGCCGCGGCCCGGTGGCGGGCGGGCCGCGCGGTGGTGTTCTCGGACCGCGGGCTTGCCTTGGGAGAAACCGGCCGTCGGCTGCTCCGCAATGCGGCGACCTGGTGCGCCGGGGAAAACCATCGCCCCACGATCACCGTGGTCGGTGGCGTCGTGGCTCCGGACCTGCTCTCCGGGATCGGGGCGACCGTCGTGTCGTGGTCGGTGCAGGAACTGCGCTTGCGCATGGAAGCGCCCGATTTCGATATCGCGGTGGTCGACGCCGATATTGTTCGCGGCCCCGACGGAAGACGGGTCGGCGAATTCCTCACCGCGTTCGTGAAGGGTGGAGGCGGCGTGGTGTTCGTCGGCGACTCCGGCGCGAGGGATCGCGCGGGCGGTGTGGAATCTCCGCTCGGACCCTACGAGCCCAACCGCATGGTTGCGCCCATGGGCATCGCTTGGAGCCGACGGCCGGTGGATTCGACCGTGCCGGTGGAGGCGACTTCGCCAAACCAACCCGCCGATGCCGACGCGCGACTTGCGCTCAAGCGCTTGTGGGAACGATCCTCCGGGAAGTCGATTTCCGACGAGGAAGTGGTGGCGGCCACGACACGCGTGGTGCACGCATTGTTGGCGGCGCCGCTCGAGGAAGGCTGGTTCACCAGCAAGGCCGTTCAGTACGTCACCAAGTACGCCCAGGAGGTTCCGCTGCCGTGGGGCCCCGGTCAGGCCGCCGAAAAGATCCGCGCGGTGCTCAACTGGCGCGGAGTCAGCCTCGCGGGGTCCAGAGCCACCACGCCGACGCGTTCCGCCTACCCTTTCGCGATTCCCGCGGGCGCACCAACCGGCGTGCACACCGTTCGCATTCCCGCCGGCTTCACGGGACTACTGACCACCGACCTGGCCGCGCGCCCCGGGGTGCCGGTGGTGGTCACCGCGCCGGGTGTACCCCCGGGCACGACGGCGCTGCGGTTCGGAATCCACGCTCCGCTGCGTTGGGAAGCCCCGCGGTGGGACCGTTTTCCGGAACTGCGCGCGCGGGTTCCCCTCTCCAAGGATTTCACCGGTGCGATCCCCTTCGGTGGACCGATCGCGGTCGAAGTTTCGACGGCCCTGTCGACGCCCATCGACCTCCGGTTTCAGGAAGTCGACCGGTTCGGCGCCGAGGGTGTCGAGGGAACCGCGGTGCCCGGTTGGACACGAATCGAGACCGCGGTCGGAATGTGGTGGCTGCCACCCGGAGCGGACCGCTTGCGCGACCGTCCCTTGCTCGAGGGGATCGGCGACGCGGTTCGCGCGGCCCGTGCGGATTTGGACCGACCGGTCACGGGCGGCGAGTCGTGGACCTTCGATCCGGCCGCGGCGGTCGGCAACGGAATCCTGGGAGTTCCGCCTCCGGGCCCGGAGGATCCGCTGGAGGTCGGCGACGTCGTCGGAGCGGCGACCGCGACCGCGGCGGGCCGCGCGCCCGACGGATGGCTCGCGCGGGTATCGGGCGTTGCGGTTTCCCCGCGCATCCCCCCGCCCGACGCTCCGGCGCGGCAACTGGCCCGCGCCCGAGCCGGTGGCCCGGCCTTGCCCGAAACCTTGGCGCGTCGGGAACTCGTTCAACAAATTCGCGATGGATTCGGCGCACCGACTTTGCGCGCGGCGGTGGTGGCGCATGTACGGGCGGGAGCCCCCGACACCGCCGATTCCTGGGTCCGAACGTTGTCGATCGCGGTCGGCAGGGACTTGCGCCCGCATTTCGCGGCCTTCCATGCCTTGCCCACGCCCGGCGACGACGACCGACTCGGAGCGCTGCCTCCTTGGAACGGCTTGGCCGTGGACCGGGTCGCACCTCCCGCGCCGCTTCCGGGGCCGTAGCGGGGGGCATCTCCGTGGGGTAAAATGACGCCACGGCAGCGGGCCGGCTCCGAACCAGGTCAGGGCGGAAGCAGCAGCATTAAGGAGTACGGCCCGTGTGTCGTTCCCGTTGCCTGCGCAACCGCGGCCGGAGCCCATGGCGTACCAATCCCTCTACCGGAAATACCGGCCCCAGTCCTTCGGCGACGTCGTCGGGCAGGGACATGTGGTGCGAACCCTGCGCAACGCGCTCGCCAGCGGGCGCGTCGCCCACGGCTATCTTTTCACGGGCACCCGCGGCACCGCGAAAACCACCGTGGCCCGCTTGTTGGCGAAGTGCCTCAACTGCGAGGCGGCCGACGCGATGGCGACCGACCCCTGCAACCAGTGCGAGGCGTGCCTCTCCATCATGCAGGGCGGTTGCATCGATGTGATTGAAATGGACGCGGCGTCGCACCGGGGCGTGGCCGACATCGAAGAGGTGCGCAAAGCGGTCGGTTTCGGACCGATGCGCTTCCGCACCAAGGTGTTCATCATCGACGAGGCCCACCAGCTCTCGAGCGACGCCAAGGATGCGTTCCTTAAAACGCTGGAGGAGCCCCCACCCCGGGTCGTTTTCATTCTCGCCACCACCGAACCGCAAGCGATCCCCATCACCATCCGGTCCCGGTGCCAGCAATTCGACTTCAAACGCGGTACGGTCGCCGAAATCGCGGGCCGCCTACGGACCGTGCTCGATGCGGAGGGCGTCGTTCACGATGGCGACGCCGTGGTGCGCATCGCCCGTGCGGCGGAAGGGTCGTACCGGGACTCCCTTTCCCTCCTCGAACAAGTGCTCGCTTTCGCGGATGGGCGGATAACGTCCACCGACGTGGATTCCGTGCTGGGCACGCTCGACGCGGCCACGCTCGATCATCTGGTGGAGGCGATGCGCACCGGGGATGCGGCGGCGGCCTTGACGGTCGCCGACGCGGCGATCGACGCGGGCAAGGAAGCGCGCACGTTGCTGCGTGCGGTGGCCGCGCATCTCCGGGATTTGCTGCTCCTCGGAGTGGCGGGCCACGCCGCCGTACCCGATCTCTCCGACGACGAAGCCCGACGCCTCCACGCGATCGCCGGTAGTTTCGCTCCCGATACGCTGGTGCGGGGTATCGATCTCTGCACCGAAGCGATCGCCGACCTGCGCTGGAACAACCAACACCGGATCGCGGTCGAACTCGCGTTCCTGAAACTCGCCGGGCTCGCGTCGGACCGCCCATCCCGCACCGACACCCCCGCTACGATCGTTCCTGCGCGCAACCTGGCACCGGCGCAATCGATCGCGCCCGCTCCCGTCGCGGTGCCCGCCGCGCCCCCGGCCGCGCCTGCACCTGCGCCCGCTTCCAAGGCGCCGGATGCGGTGCGCGAACCCGCCCCGGCGATCGTGTTCGGCGACTCCGACCGACACGATCCCGAAGACGACCACGAACCGGGGGATCTCTCCCTGGGCGACGAAGACCCGCCCAACCCGGGGATGGACGGTCCGGGATTGTTCGACGACCCGCCGACGGGCGCGAGCGTGGCGACGGATGCGGAGGAGGCCCCCGATCCCCTGCCCTTCGACGACCTACCGACCGGAGCATTGCGGGGCGGTGCGGAGCCCGAACCGACCGCGCCTGTGTCGGCGGTGGTGCCCCCGGTCGAAACTCCCGCCTACTCCCTCGACGATGTGGTTCGGGCGTGGCCGAGGTTCCTCGCCATGGCGGAAAAGGTTTCCAAGCAGGCGCAGGTGTTCCTGACCGCGGCGCGCCCCTCGTCCGTGGACGGCCGCACCGTCGTCATCACGTTCGCGAACCGCGCCAATCGGGAGATGATGGGGCAGCAGAAACAGATCGACTTCATCAAGAAAATCCTTGCGAAGGCGCTTGGAGTCGACGGATCGGTGCCGGTGCGACTGGAATCCGAGGGTGACTCCGGATCGCCCACGCCACGCGCCTCGGGACGGGCGCGGGTTCGGCACGACGCCAAGGCGGCCCTCGAGGCGTTGGATCTCGACGCGACATCCACGGAGGGCCATTCCGCGCCCCCGCCGTGGCACCCTTCCACGGCCGCCGGCAACGATCCGCCGCGCGCCGCGGTCCCCGTGGCGCCTCCCGCTCCCGTTCCGGCCCCTGTTCCGGATCCGACTCCCGCTCCTCCCCCCGCGCCGGTCGAAACCCCTTCGAAACCCGCGGGCGACGAGGCGCATCACCCGCTGGTTCAGGACATCCTGGCGACCTTCGGTGGGAGCATTCTCGACGACTGACACCCGACGCCGGTCCGACCGGCAATTGGAAAGGTACGAACCGATGGCGAATCCCTTCAAGGGCATGGGCGGAAATCCGCTGGGCGGCGGCGGAATGGCGAAGATGCTGGAGCAGGTCCAGAAGAAAATGTACGAGGACGCCGAGAAGATGGCCGAGCGCCTTGAGGCGGCCCGCATCGAGGGCACCGCGGGAGGCGCCGTCAAGGCGATCGTCGATGGCAACGGCAACCTGATCGAGTTGACGATCGGCAAGGACGCGGTGGATCCCGACGATGTCGAGACACTGCAGGAGCTGGTGGTCACCGCGGTG
>JBJTRZ010000183.1:0-2538 GCA_046076415.1 Armatimonadota bacterium | reverse complement strand
CATGGGTCCTGGCCGCGTCGTCGAGGAGGCAGGCCGCCGTTGCCAGCGCGTCCACGAGTCCGCCATCGCGGCCTTGGACGCAGGTGCGGCGCACCGACTCGGCGCCCAGTCCGGTTCGGGGATCGACGATGTGGGCGTATCGCCGCCCGGCGATCTCGACGCGCTGGTAGTCGTCGCCCGAGGTGGACAGGGACGAACGTTCTAGGTTCACGATGGATCCACTCGGCAACGCGATACGCCAACCGGATGCGCCCGGCGGGGGTGGCCCCGCCGCGATGTCTCCGCCGGCCTCCACCAATACCGAACCCACCCCCGGCAGCTTCATCGCGGAATCGACCGCGAGCCGCGCTGCGTACCCCTTCGCGATTCCCCCGAAGTCGAGGAGCGTACCAGGCGTGACGCGGGCCTTGGGACGGACCGGGTCGATTTCGATGCGGTCGATGCCGACTCGGCGACGGGCGTCGCGCAGCGCGGCCGGAGAGGGCAGGCTGCCCGAGCGCCGGGATTCCCGCCATAGGCGTACCAGCGGACCGACGGTAACGTCGAACACGCCACCCGTCGCCCGCGCCACCCGGAGGGCGTCGCGCAGCACGGTGTGCATCATCGGGGATACGGGGTGCCAGCGTCCATCCGCCTCCGCGCACAACCGCATTGCTTCCGTTTCCGGACGCCAGTCCGAGAAAACGGCATCGCACCGGCCGAACGTGCCGAAGACCGTGCGCGCGGCGGACCGCGCGGACGCGTCGGTGTTCGAAAAAAGGGTGCAGCGGACAGGAACTCCCATGTGGAGTTCCGTATATGACCAGCGGTGGGCCGTGCGATCGGCGGCGCCGGACAAGGGAGGCTGCGTGGGATTGAATCGGAAATCGGGTCGCATCGTCGCCGTGGGAGCCGTCGGCTGCATCCTATCATCGGCGGCGCTTGCTTCGGTGAAACCGCCGGCAACCAAGGCTCCGGCGGGCAAGGCCAAGACGGCGCCCTCGAAAACAACCAAATCGACGTCCACGCCGAAGCCCGAACCCCCGGTGGCGTATCCGTTGCCCGACGGCCGAAGGCCGTTCACTGAATCGATGCCCGGATCGCTGGTTCAATGGGAAATGGTGCCGATTCCGGCGCCGCCCGGCGGCAAGCCGTTCTACATGGGGCGCACCGAGGTTTTGTGGGACCTCTACGACATTTTCGCCTACCGCCTCGACCTCACCGAGGAGCAGAAGGCGGCCGGTTTCGATGCCGCCGCGCGCCCGTCGAAACCGTACGGCGCGCCCGATCGCGGCTTTGGCCACGTCCGTTACGCGGCGCTGGGCATGCACTACCAGTCGGCGGTGCGCTTTTGCGAATGGGTCAGCCGCAGGACCGGGCGCCGGTATCGATTACCGACCGAAGCAGAATGGGAATGGGCGGCCACCGCGGGACGCAAGCCGCGTATTCTGTCGCCGGCCGAACTCCGGCAAGTGGCGTGGTTCCGCGACAACGCGGTCGACAAGTCCATGGAGGTCGGCAAACTCGCGCCGAATCCGTGGGGGCTTTACGACATCCTCGGCAATGTGGGCGAGTACTGCTTGGCTCCGGAGGGGACCGAACCCGGCAAGGAGCCCATCCGGGGAGGCTGTTGGAACGACAAGGCCCCGATGGTGCAGGCGACTTCCCGGCAGTTCTGGCAACCCGACTGGCAAATGTCGGACGCCCAGATACCAAAATCGAAATGGTGGCTCAGCGACGGGCCCTACCCCGGAATCCGTTTGGTCTGCGACGACGCACCGTCGCAATGAAAGGAACATAGATGTCCAGCGAATCGAATCAGGAATTGACCCGTCGGGCGTTCGTGGGCGCGGCGACCGCCTCGGCCCTCCTCGCCGGCGTGGCGCCGGTGCACGCCCAAGGTTCCGGAAAGCTCAAGGTGGGGGTGATCGGCTGCGGTGGCCGCGGATCGGGAGCCACGTACAACATTCTCGACGCCGATCCGCAGGTCGAGATCCACGCGGTCGGCGACCTTTTCCCGGATCGGGCGCAGACCCTTGTCGATCGGCTCGCCAAGGACAAGCCGGGCCGCTGCAAGGCCACTCCGGAAACCACGTTCACCGGATGGGACGCCTACAAGAAGGTGCTCGCCACAGGCGTGGATCTGGTCATCCTGGCCACTCCTCCCGGCTTCCGGCCGACCCATTTCGAAGCGGCGGTCGAGGCGGGCAAGCACGTCTTCATGGAGAAGCCGGTGGCGGTCGATCCCTCGGGCATTCGCCGCGTGATCGCCGCATCGGCCAAGGCGGCCGGGAAGAAATTGGGGGTCGTCGCGGGAACCCAGCGTCGACACCAAGCGGGATACGTGGAAACCATCAAGCGCATCCACGACGGGGCGATCGGCGAGGTGGTCGCGGCGCAGGTGTACTGGAACCAAGGGGGACTTTGGATGAACCCCCGGCAGCCCGGCTGGTCCGACATGGAGTGGCAACTGCGCAACTGGCTGTATTTCACCTGGCTGTCCGGCGACCATATCGTCGAGCAGCATGTCCACAATATCGACGTTGCCAACTGGGTGAT
>JBJTRZ010000182.1:0-3923 GCA_046076415.1 Armatimonadota bacterium | reverse complement strand
TTCCTTGGTACGCGCAGAATCAGGCCGGGTTCACCGCGCTCACGGTGTTCCTGCTGGGGATTGCGCTCTGGTTTGGTCGACGTTCGCTGCGCGGCGACCGCCCCGCGTCCACCGCGGTGCGCGTGTTGGTGCCGGTTTCCCTCGCCCTCGCCTGCGTTTGCTTCGGGTCGGAGCTGCGCACGGGCCACGACCCGATGGTGCGCGAGGACCCGCGCCTGCTCCGCTTCGCGGCGCAGACGATCGCGATGCAGAAGCGGACGCCGGGATTCCTGTTGCCGGGGCCGGGTGGAAAATCGGTCGATTTGACGCGCAACGAGGGGAAGATCCTGGTCATTTCGTTGTTTTCGCCGCAGGACGCCGATTCGGGGGTTTTGCTGGCGGAGCTCGAGCGGGTCCGCAAGGAATACGGGGGGCGCGGAGTCCAGCCGATCGCGATCTGCCTGAGCGAGGATGCCGGCGCCCCGGCGACGTTCGCGGCGGGCGAGCGGCTTTCGTATCCGGTGGTGCACGACTGGGGAACCCACAATGCGCCGCAGGCCACGGAACGCTCCCCGATGGCGCTGGCCTATCTGGCCGATCGCTTGCCGCTCACGGTGGTGACGGACCGTCGGCACCGGGTGCGCTTCAAGCTCGATGGCACGGACGCGTATTCGCGACGGTCGCTGGATCCGTTGCTGACCATGCGCCTGAAGGCGGAACCGGAGTAACCCGATGCTCGTGTCGAAGGAGTTGATCCGCTACAACTTCCGCATCCTGGCGTTCCAGAACGGGTGGTTGCTCGCGGTGGTGCTGGCGGCGAGCCAGCTCAGCGTGTTTTGGGTGGGCACGACGCAGCAGTTCACCCCGCCATTGCCGGCGAGCGTGGTGGAAGGGGTTTCCCCGCTGCTCGGCGCGTTCCTCGCGGCGCATCTGCTGGCGGCGGAGTATCGATCCGCGGTGGGCGCCGTGCTCGCCTGCAAGCCGGTGGACATCCGCAAGGTGGTGCTGGTCCGACTGACGTTGGTGTTGCTGCTCGTTTTCGCGCTCGCCGGGCTTTCGCTGCTCGCCTTCACGCTGTCGATGAAGCCTTTCCCGCTTGCGGCTCCGCTGGTCGCATGCGCGGTTTCGACCTGCTTCCTTTCGCTGCTCGCGCTGACCTTCGCCACACTCCTGCGCCATCCGCTCGCGGGCTTCGGCATCGCGGCGCTCTGGTGGCTGTGCGACCTGCCTCCGGGTCCGCCGATGAATCCGTTCCTTTCGCTGCGCTCGCTCACCGCGTCGTTCCATCCGCCGGGACTCGATGTCGCGCAGCCGCTCACCGATCCGTGGTGGATCGCGAAGGCGTTGCTGCTGGTGGGGGCGGTGGTGTTGTACGTACTGCACAATCGGTTCCTGTTCCTGCTGGGGACCCCGATGACCGTGCGCCGGGCACGCCGCACGCTGGGGGCGGCCGCGGGCATGCTGTTCGTCTATCTGGCGTCGGGTGCCGCGGTCAAGGTGGGCTACGGTTACACCCATCGAAACACCCTGTTCCCGAGCGATCTGGCTTGGTTCCGGCGGCAGTTCGGCCCGTATGGGTTGCTCCCGGTGGCGCGGTGCTTCGGCACCGATTTCACGAAATATCTGGGGGATATCCCAAACTCCTGGCGGATCCAGCAGGACGGCGAGGCCGACCTGACCGGGGATACCCAGCGGCATCGGCGCGAGATGAAAATGGTGTTCGAGGCCACCCCGCGTTCCCCGTGGGCCGCGAGCGCCGCATTCCAGACCGCGCTGTGGGAAGCCAAGCCACCGAAGTCGGCCGCCGAACGCGCGGGCTACTGGCAGGTGGTGGTGGATCGATATCCCGAGAGCCCGTACGCGGCGGACGCGTTGGCGCGGGTCGCCGACAGCTGGGCCGAGGATCCGGAAGGCGAGGAGAAGGCGCTCGCCGCGTGGCGGCGGATGATCGAACGTTTCCCGGACAGTGTCCATGTGTCGTCGGCGTGGCGCTATTTGGCGGAGGCTGCCCGGCGCGAGGGCAAGATGGCCGACGCGGAAAAGTCGGCGCAGGAGTGGGTGCGCACGGCGCCGGTGCATGAACGATTCCTGGCGTGGATGTTGTTGTCGGAACTGCAGGCGGCGCGCGGCGACGAGCGGCATGCCGAGGAGTCCCGGCAGGCGGTGCTCGCCTCGATCGACGCGTTCCGCAAAGCCACCTACGAGCGCACGCTCACCATTTCCGAGCCCAAGCGGGTGCGGGTGGAAGCCGACGTGCGCGCGATCGAAGCAAAGCTCCGTCCCGCCAAATAGCCGCGGCGTATACGATCAGTAGGGGTTGGTGGGGGCCATCTCCCAAACGGTGCCCTCGACCACCCGTGCGTCGTTGGCGTCGGCCGAAAGCGCGATCCCGAGGCTGTCCGGGCGTGTGGGAAACACGCGTTGCACCAGCCAGCGGGTCCCCCCCGCGTGCACCTCGATCACGGATCGGTCGACCAGGATGCGCAGGTGGAGCAAGGCTCCGGCGGGATGCTCGAACGGAGCGGTCTGGGTGTGCCAGCGGCGCTCCTTCTCGGCGGGATCGCGGAACGGCGTGATCACCCAGCCGCGGTGGTGGATATCCGGGTCTCCGCTCTCCGAAAAGTCGATCGAAAGGGTGTGTTTTTCCAGATCGACGATAATGTCGGTGTGCTCCGCACCGTCGGGGCTGCGGCGCACGGAGCAGACGATCCGCCGTGCGGAGCCGGGATCGAGGACGCATTCGAGGTCGGCCGACTCCGTGGCGACCCCGGCGAGCATCCCCGGAAGCGGTCCGTGCGGGATCGGGGTTGGGCGATAGCGCAGGGCCATCAGTTCGCGCGCCGGTGCGAAGCGGAGCCCGCCTTCGTTGTCGAGGGTGATTTCCACGGGCGAGCCCATCACGCCGCTCCAGCCGCGGGCCGGGTCGTAGGGACGCGGGTCCAGCACCCATCCCCACAGGATGCGCCGACCGTCGGGGAGGGCCATGGTTTCCGGGGCGAAATAGAGGCCCCCGGGCCACGTGACGCGGTCCTGGCGGGTGGCGCGCAGACGTTTGCCATCCCAGTCGCCCGTCCACCAGCGGACGCCTTTTTGGTGGCTGATGGCCACCAGCGCATGTCGGTCGCCGATCGCGAAGAAGTCCGGGCACGACACATCGTCCTCGTCGTCGGAGAGGGTATCGTCTTCCAGGAACGGACCGGTGTGGGCAAGGTGGTCCCAGTCGGGCCCGACGAAGTGCGCCGGAATCTTTCCTCCGAAACACGCGTGGCACATTCCGTCCTCGACCCAGGCGTGCGGGTCCCAGGATTCGTAGACCCCGTGGCCCGGGTCTCCCGGTTTGGGGATGGGGACAATGGGGTTGCCGGGGTGTTTGACCCACTGCTCGAGCGCGGGATCCGCTTCTGGGTCGCGGGCATGGGCGAGGCTGTTGCCGATGCCGACCCCGTGGTAGCAGAGCGTCGGGGTGCCGTCGCGGTCGAGGAACGCGTTTCCGCTGAAGATGCTTCGGTCGGGGTCGTTCGGCGCGACATCGAGGGCGGTTGGGTGATGCCTCCAGTGGAGCAGGTCGATGGAGGAAAGGTGCCCCCATGCGTGGATCACGGATCCGGATTCCGGGTCGCGGTGTTGGAAGATGTGGAAGAGGTGGTGTTGTCCCCGCCAGTGGAACGCGCCGTTGGGGTCGAACGGCATGGCGTCCCCGTGTTCCGGGCTCGTCAGGTGCCACAGGGGGCGGTGGGGATCGCGGAGCAGGTCGGCGCGCAGGGCGCGGTAGGCATCGATGCGGGCAGGCGTTGCGTCGTCCATGGTGGACGTTGGTTTCCGTCGTCGCCGGGTTGATCCCTGCAAAGGAGATCCCAAGGAACGAGTCCCGCCCGGAGGGTGGCCTTCCGGCGGGATTCGGTTGGGGCCGATTGGCCCCGGGTCAGTCGCGGCGCCGCCCTTGC
>JBJTRZ010000181.1:0-7946 GCA_046076415.1 Armatimonadota bacterium | reverse complement strand
TGCTCGTATGCCCGTCGTGCCCGCATGCGTGCATGACGCCGGGTACCGTGCTCCGGTACGGGACCTCGTTTTCCTCGAGGATCGGCAACGCATCCATGTCGCCGCGCAGCGCGATCACGGGTCCCGGTCCCGCTTCCCCGTGCACCTCGGCGACGATGCCGTGGGCGCCGCCGACTCCGGTCCGGTGCGCGATGCCCGCGGAGGTCAGCAGTTCCGAAACCGCTGCGGCGGTGCGGACCTCGCCCCCGGAGAGTTCCGGATGGGCGTGCAGGTCGTGCCGCAGCCGCGTGGCACGTTGGACAATCTCCTCGAGCAGCGCGTCCATTGCGTCAGGTTCCCGGACGTCGAATCATTTGTCGGAGTTCGGTGAGGTTGCCGGCGGCGCTCATCGCATCGTCCTCGTTGATGAGTCCCGCCTTGAAGTAGCGGGCCAGGCACTGGTTCATGGTCTGCATTCCCCAGAAGTTGCCCTCTTGTATCGCGGTGTAGATGTTGCCCGCGCGCCCTTCCTCGATCAGTTTGGAAACGGTCGGCGTGGCGATCATGATTTCGACGGCGGCGACGCGCCCGGCGGTATCGGTTCGGGGAAGGAGTTTTTGCGACAGGATGCCCCGGAGCGAGTTGGCGAGGCGCAGGCAGAGGAGGTTCTTCTCGTGCGGCGGGAAGAGGTGCATGATACGGTCGAGGGTTTCCGATGCGCTGGCGGTGTGCAGGGTGCCGAACACCAGGTGGCCCGTCTCCGCGGCCTGCAACGCCACGGAAATCGTTTCCACGTCGCGGATTTCACCGATCAGGATGATGTCCGGGTTCTGGCGGACGACATACTTGAGGGCATCGCTGAACGAGTCGGTGTCGATCCCGACCTCGCGTTGGCTGACGATGGAATTGATGTCCGGGTGTACGAACTCGATCGGGTCCTCGATCGTGATGATGTTTTTGGCCTGCTCGTTGTTGATCTTGTGGATCATCGCCGCCAGGGTGGTCGATTTTCCGGAGCCGGTGGGTCCGGTGACCAACACCAAACCGGATCGGTTCTTGGTCATTTCTCCGACCGCCGGAGGCATTCCGAGTTGATCGAGCGAGTAGATCTTCAGCGGAACCAAACGGCAAACGAGGCCGATGGACCCGCGTTGCTGGTGGATGTTGGCCCGAACCCGAGTGACATCCTCGATCTCGAGCGCAAGGTCCATCTCATGCCGGTGCTCGAAGCGACCGATCTGCTCGTGCGACATGATCGAATACGCCATCCGACGCGTATCGTCCGCGGTCAGGACATCCATGCCCTCGATCGCTCCAATGCGACCGTGCAGGCGCAGGTTGGGCGGCGCGCCCGCCTTTAGGAAGATGTCCGACGCCTTGACCTCGGCGGCGTATCGAATCAAATCGTGGATGTCGACCATTCCCCGGAAATCCTTTCATTCCCGGCGCCGTGCGCCGGACCCAACCTTGCATTCGACGCACGTTGCGCCGTCCGGTTCACCGCCGCGACCAAGCGCGCGCGAACCCGAACGCCACGGCGGCTGCCACGATCGCTCCGAGCACGACCCCCCATGGAAATCGTCTTCGCTCGCGCGGAGCGGAACTCTCCAGCACCGGATCACCGCGCACCTCCAAGGTGAATGGAGCGAGCGGCCGGGATCGAATGTTCGCCACGAACACGTAGGCTCCCTCCCCACCCGTAACGTCCACCGTAAGTTTGTCGTCGCGGTACGAACGAGCGCCGCTCCACGCAAACTTGCCGGGAACGAAGAAAACAACGGCGATCCTATCCCGCGCCTGCAGCGCCGTGATCAAGACCTCCGCGGCAACACGTCCACCGGAATAGTCGACGAGGTTGGCGTCGGTGTCGAACGACGCGCTCGACATGACCGGCGCCTCGCCCACGCCCTTCGTATCGAGCCGTTCGAGACGGCGATCCTCGTAGCGCACGGATTTGGCCGGGGCTCCCACGGCCTTGGACACCGCGTCCACATCCGCCCGCATCGCATCCTTCGACGTCTTGCGCGGATACACGAGCGCGATGCTCCACCCGGACTTGCCCGGCGCAACCGCGATCTGGACATCGGGCACCTGTCCCGCGGCCGAAACCGTTCCATCCGCGGGGCGGGCCGGAGGTTCCGTTTGCGCCCGAACGACCGGCGATCCGATGCCAAAGGCGATCGCGCATGCGGCGATCCAAACCCATTTCACGCAGCACCTCCCGAAGCAACCGACCGATACAGGGCGAGGGCGCGCTCCCGCTGCCGCGCGTGGTTCACCACCGGGGCGGGATAGTCGATCCCAAGCCGCAGTCCGATCCACGACTGTTCCGCGGCCGACAACAGCCATGGGCAATGCACGCGCTTGGAGGGCACTTTGCCGAGTTCCGGCACCCATCCGCGCACGTAGGATCCATCGGGATCGAATCGTTCCCCTTGGGCGACCGGGTTGAAGATCCGAAACCACGGCTGAGCGTCGGTGCCCGTGCCGGCCGCCCATTGCCACCCCCCGTTGTTCGCCGCCAGATCACCGTCGATCAAATGGGCCATGAAGTGTCGTTCCCCGTGGCGCCAATCCACCAACAAATCCTTCGACAGAAACGACGCCACGATCATTCGGGCACGGTTGTGCATGCTTCCCGTCGCAGCCAATTCCCGCATGGCCGCATCCACGATCGGATATCCCGTGCTCCCCGCCTCCCACGCCCGCCAAAGGGTCTCGTCGTTCTCCCAGGGCAACGCATCGAACTCCGGACGAAAGCACCCTTCGGCGACCTGCGGAAAAGCCGCCAGGACATGGTGGTAGAAATCACGCCAGCACAACTCGGAAACAAACGTCGCCGCTCCAGAAGCCCCCCCCGAAGCCGCGTCGGCCGAGCAGGAGAGCGCTTCGCGGACGAGACGCCGTGGGGACACCATCCCGAATTTCAAGTGGGGCGACAATCCACTCGTGGCGGAGCGCGCAGGAAAGTCACGCGCCTCGTCGTAGGCGGACAAACCGTCCACCAGGAACGTGCGCCACCGCGCCATTCCCGCCACTTCCCCGGCAGGGACCCGCGCACCGGAAGCTCGGACCGGTTCCGGCAACGGTAGGGAATCGAACCCCATCGCCATGGAAATGGACGCGGGGGGATCGAGCGGAACATCGAAGGGCGTTCGCGACCACGCCCGTCGAAAGGGGGTGAAAACACGATACGGGAGGCCAGCCTCGGTGCGAATCGAGCCTGCGGGCCGAACCAAGTGATCCTCGTGGCGGATCACGCGTACTCCGGCCGCACGCAACACATCGGCTACCACTCCGTCGCGATGCGCCCCCCACGGTTCGGTCTCCGTGCCGTGGTGCACCTCGGCGATGCGCCCCTCCGACGCCAACGCGCCGAGCACCCTCGCCGGATCACCCTCGCGGACGATCAAGCGGGCTCCAAGCTCTTGCAAACGAGCATCGAGGGCGCGCAAACCCTCGAACAGGAATGCGATGCGCGCCGGGGCGATGCCGGAATCGTCAAGCATCCTCCGATCCAAGATGAACAATGGGAGGATCGGACGACCGGAATCGACCGCGGCGCGCAAAGCACGATGGTCGTCGACGCGCAGGCCACGGCGAAACCAGACAACCGCGCAGCGGGAGGACTCGGCCATGACTACTCCGGAAAACACGAAACGGGCGGGATGATTCCCGCCCGTTCGCCTTGGAATGGAGGATAGCGGGATCGAACCGCTGACCTCTTCAATGCCATTGAAGCGCTCTCCCAGCTGAGCTAATCCCCCGAAGGCAGTCGGAATTTACCATGCGCCACCACGGTGCGCAAGACCGACCGCCCGGTCAAAAACGCTTGCCCACCGCAATCGAAGCACCCGCGTAACCCAATCCGCGCAGGTTGCCGGGATCCATCCAGACCGATTCCACGAACCATCCCCGCGGGTCCCGAATCGCTCCGCGCAACCGCAGACCCACCGCAGCGGAACGATCCAGCACACGCGATGGATCCGAAGCGCTCCCACCTCCGACCGTGGCGAAATCGTCCGCAATTTCGAGGAACCACAAACCGGCTCCCACCGACGAGTCGATGGCCCAACGCGTCCCGGGAAGACGGGTGGAAGCCCCCCAACCCATGCCCAGGCCCACGAACGAGCGACGCCGCCGTATCTGAAAAAAACCATCCGTATCCACGACGCGACCATTCTGCGATCCAAAATCCAGAAAGGCGAACGGCGATACGGGCCCGGAAAGCGCCCCGAGGCGCGCCGTGACGGAGAATCGCGCCCAGGTCGATGTGTCGTCCGTGCGGGTCTCCACGGAATTTGGAGTGAATCCCCCCAGCGACAACTCGATTCGTCCCCGCGCCGGAAACAAATCGGTGGTGTCCGGAGCCGCGGCAAATGCGCTTCCGGCGCCGGAGGTCGCCAGTGCGACGCCCAACGCGGCAATCCCTCGCATCAACGCCCTCCGAGGCCGCTGAGGGACACTCCCTCGATGAAATAGCGCTGGGTGAAGAAGAACAGGACGATGATCGGCAATACCACCAACGTCGAGGCCGCCATCATCAAACCGGGTTCGCCCCCATGGTCCTGTTGGTAGAGTTGCAGTCCGTAGGCCATGGGCATCTGCTCCGGAGAGGAAAGATAGATCAACGGACCTTGGAAATTGTTCCAGGCCGCAAGCAGTGCCATGATCGCGATCGCGGCGAGCGCCGGCTTGACCTGGGGAAGCATCACGCGCCAGTAGGTGCCGAACGGTCCGCAACCGTCGATCTTGCTCGCGTCGTCGAGCTCGTTCGGGATACCGAGGAAGAACTGACGAAGCAGGAAGATGTTGAACGCCGACCCGAAGAACGCCGGGACCCACAGCGGACGCAGGCTGTCGACCCAGCCGAGCGACCGAAAAATAAGGAACTGCGGCATCAAGGTGACGGCACCCGGAATCATCATGGTGGCGAGAAGCACCTTGAAGACCACCTCGCGCCCGGGCCAACGCAGCCTCGCGAACGAATAGGCGACCATCGACGAAGCGAGCACCGTTCCAAGGACGCTCAGCAAGGTGAGGATCAGGGTGTTGCGCAGGAAGGTCCATCCGTAGGCGGTTTCCGGCGGCAGGTATTTCAGCGCCTCGACGTAGTTCAGCCAGCGGGGCGCGACACGACGCACCTTGGTCAAATCGGCGCGCTTGACGTCGCGCTTCGCGCCAAGGTCCACCGAACCGTTCTCCAGAAGCGGCGCGATGCGGATATCGCCGTTGGGCAACTCCTCCACCTCGACCACCTGGGCACCGTCCCGGGTCTTGGAAAGTCGTCCCGGTGTTCCATCCGGCCGGGTCACGGCATCGACCAGCACCTGTTGGGTGGGAATCCAGACGGGAGGAAAAACCGCCTGTTCATCATCGCTCTTCAAACTGGTGGAAAGCAGCCACGCGAACGGGATAACGAACAGGAATGTCCCGGCGATCAAGGTCATGTGCGTGGCCCCAACGCGCACGATTTCGGACGCATGATCGCGATTGCGGGTGGCCACGCGGAGCAAACGGCGCGCGGCGAGGACCGAAAGAATGTCGGCGGCGAGCAACGCCAGGGGATGGCGTACCAGGAAACCCGCGACCAGGATCGCCGCGATCAAGCCAAGGCCAACGGCGAGAATCGCTCCCGAGCGGGCGCGGGTGCCCGCGACCGAAGCGCCGACGGCATAGGAAAGGGCGACGACGCCCCCGACAATGGCGACGAGCCAGAGCAAGGCCTCCATCAGCGCGCATCCCCCTCGTAGTGCACCCAGCGACGTTGGCCGCTCCACTGGATCATCGTGAGCAGCAGGATGATCACGAAGATCACCCATGCCAGCGCCGACGCGTATCCCATCTTGAAATACCGGAACGCATTGTTGAAGAGCAGCAGCACCGGCATCAACAAGCTGTCGCCGGGCCCCGACCCACCCTCTCCCCCCGCCATCACGTAGACCCGATCGAATTCCTGAATGGCTCCGATCGTTCCCATGATCAGGTTGAAGAAGATGTAGGGCGAGAGCAACGGCAACGTGACGTTTCGGAACCGCGACAGCGTGCCGGCACCATCGATGGACGCCGCCTCGGACAGCGATGCGGGGATCCCTTGTAGGCCGGCGAGCCACAGGATCATCCCACCCCCGGCTCCCCAAAGTCCTTGGATGATCAAACCCGGCTTGGACCACTCCGGTACTCCGAACCAACCGGGTGGAACGATGCCGAACCATTGGGTGATCGTCTGCTTCCAAAGCGCGTTGAGCAGACCCTTGTTGGGGTCCCCGGCCAGCACCCACATCCACAGCACGGCGCTGGCGATCGCAGGGACGATGCTCGGCACGTAGAACGCGGTGCGGTAGTAGTTCATGCCCTTCACCTTCTGGTTCAGGAGCAAGGCGATGCACAGGCCGGTGGTCATTCCCAGCGGAATTCCGATCGCGGCGTTGTAGGCCACGTTGCCCAGTGCTTTGAACAGCAGTTCGCGGTCGTCGGTGAAGAGCTCACGAAAATTCTCGAAGCCGTTGGCCCGAGGCGCATGCAACACGTCGTAATCGCAAAAGGCCAGCATGGCGCTCGCGAGGATCGGACCCAGAGTCAGCAGAAGGAACCCAACGATCCAAGGGCCCGCCATCAACAATCCCGCCAAGGCTTCGGACCGGGCCATGCGCGAATGGCGTACGACGCGGTGTCCTCGGACCACGGCGAATCCGGCACCCAAGAGGATCAAACCGCCGCAGACGAGGGCGGGAACCGTTGCATCGAACAAGGGAAGTCGATTGCGCCGTTCGGCCTTGTCGAGGGCCTTTTGAACCACGAGTTGCTGGTTGCGCAGGGCCTCCTCCGGTGTCATCCGGCCGAGCGCCGCAAGTTCCATTGCCCGGACATGGGCATCCCACAGCGTTTGCCCGACAAACGTGACCGGGCGGTAATTCGCCTTGGGAAGAATATCGATGTAGGCCCTTTGCGCCTCCCGAAGCCGATCGAGCGCCGGTGGGAACTCGCGAAGCAGCATCCGGTTGATCTTTTCGTTGGCGGTCAAGTTGAACACGAACGGTCGGCCGATGCGCTCGTTGTATTTCTTTTGTTCCCGATTGAACAGGCGGTAGGCCTCTTCGCTCTGCATGTAGCGGAGGAAGCGCCAAGCGACATCCGGGTGGGCGGCGCCCACTGGGATCGCGAACGAGAATCCACCTGTCCAAGTCATCTCCGGATCCATTCCGGCGAATCGGCCCTCTCCCCGCACGCGCGCCGCGGGCACCGGTGGCGGGGCCACTCCAAAATCAAGATCGGGCTTGTACCGGGCGATATTCGGGATGACCCACGACCCGTGCACCACCATGCCGATCTTGCCGAGGAAGAACGGATCCTGTTCCCCCCCCTGGAACCCGGAAGAGAACACATTGACCGCGTTGTACCCCCCTGCGTCCTCGTACAGTTGAACGAGGAATTGCAGCGCTTCGACGTTTTCCTTGGCGTCGAGGGTGCACGTCTTGCCGTCGGCGGTCATGAACGAACCACCGTTCATGAAGGAGTAGATGTAGTACCAGGAGTTGCCGTAGGTGGCGAGGTGGGGAATGTAGCCTATGCGCTTGAAGGTCCCATCGGGATTGCGCGCATTGATCTTGCGCGCCATCTCGCGAAGCTCCTCCCAGGTCCGCGGCGGCTTTTCCGGATCCAACCCCGCGTCGCGGAAAACGTCCTTGTTCCACATCAACATGCGGTCGTCGATACCGGTCGGGATCGCGTACACCTTCCCTTGATAAACCGCCTCGTTCCACGCGGCCGGGTAGAAGCTTTCCCGTCGAACAGCATCCGGGCCGGTTTCCTTGGCCAGAAACGGATCGAGGGCCATGAACGTGCCCCGGCTCGCCCAGTCGCCGACCGTAAATCGATCCTGAACGATCAAATCGGGCGGCGCACCGCCCACGATGCTCGTCATCAACTTCTGCGGGTTCATTTTGCCCGCACCGATCGACAGCGCC
>JBJTRZ010000180.1:0-4671 GCA_046076415.1 Armatimonadota bacterium | reverse complement strand
AAATCCTGGCGATAACGAACCGGCACCTGGTCGGCGGTGATGCGCCCGGTGGAATCGGTGGCCACGTCGCCGGGGGCGACACGGCATTCATCCTCCAGATCGGCGGAGAGATAAATAGGAGCCCCGGACTTATCCACGATGCCATTCTCAACCTTCCAAAACGGGGTTTCGATAAACCCGTACTCATTGACCCGGGCGTGGGTAGCGAGCGAACCGATCAGGCCGGCGTTGGGACCCTCCGGGGTTTCGATCGGGCAGATCCTGCCGTAGTGGGAGTGGTGGACGTCGCGGACTTCCAGTTTGGCGGACTGGCGCGACAATCCCCCGGGCCCGAGGGCCGACAGGCGCCGCTTGCTGGTGAGTTCGGCGAGCGGATTGGTTTGGTCCATGAACTGCGAGAGCTGCGACGAGCCGAAGAAGCTCTTGATCGCGGCGCTCACCGGCTTCACGGAAAGCACGACCTGGGGCACCATGTTGTCGGCGTCCTGGCTGGTCATGCGCTCCTTGGCGACCTTTTCCATGCGCAGGAAGCCTTGGCGAAGCTGCGAATAGAGCAGTTCGCCCACCGACCGCACCCGCTTGTTCTCGAGGTGGTCGATATCGTCGGCCGTGAACTCGAGCTTCTGCTCGTCGGTGGCGTCGGGACGCGCCGCCTCGTGCATACCCATCAGGTACTCGAGCATGGCGACGATGTCGTGGCGGGTGATCCACCGCACCTTGTGCGGGAGCGAGATCCCCAGCTTCTTGTTGAGCTTGTGACGTCCGACCCGAGCGAGGTCGTAGCGACGGACATCGAAGAACATCGACTTGAGCAGGGCCCGGGCCGATTCGTCGGTGACCGGATCGCCCGGTCGAATCTTGTGGTAGATGTCCTGGAGCGCCGACCGGCAGTCGACCACCTTGGGATCCTCGAGCTCGAGGGTGGCGGCGATGTAGCGGTGGACATCGAGCACCTCGAGATTGGTCCGGCCCGCCTGAACGAGGCGAACCGCCGATTCCCGGTCGATCCGGCCGTACGCGGGCACCATCAGACGGTCGCCATCGTAGAGGTCGGACACGGCGTACTTGCCGACCAGATCCTCCTCGGCGGGAGCCTCGAGCACGACACGCTTTCCGAAGCGATCGAGGATCTCCTCGTCGGTCTCGAAGCGCTGTTGCGACACCTGGATTCGGGCGGTGTGCTCGCGGAGGTTCTCTTCACCGAACGCCCGCACGACCGCGCGGAAGTCGTCCTCGCCAACAACCGTTCCGGCGTCGACGAGCACCTCGCCGGTCACCGGGTCGGCCACGGGGGCGGCGAGCAGTTTCCCGGGCAATTCGCGCAGCGTCACCGTGAAGCGGCCGGAGAGTTCGTCCTCGTCGAGCAACCGATCCTTGACCAGATCGCCTTCGAGGCGCGGGTCGTGGAGCGCCCGCAGCAATGTGGTGATCGCGAACTTCTTGTTCTGCCCGATGCGCACCGAAACCGCATCGGAGGTGTCGGTTTCAATCTCGACCCAAGGCCCTTCCGACGGGATCAGGGTGGCGAAGAACTGCCAGTTCAGCGTCAGGTCGAGCTGATCGCGGAAATAAATACCCGGCGAGCGCGACAACTGCGAGACGACCACGCGCTCGGCACCATTGATGATGAAAGTTCCTTTTTCCGTCATCAACGGCAGGTCGCCGAGGTAGACCTCGTTCTCGATCACCTCGCCCGAGCTCGAGCGCAGGCGCACTCGCGCCTTGATCGGCGACTCGAAGGTGACATCGCGGGAGCGGCATTCCTCCAAGGAATACTTCGGCTCGCCCAAGGTGAAGTCGATCAGCTCGATGGCCGTCTGGCCGGTGAAATCGTAAATCGGGGAAAAAGATTGGAACAGTTCATGCAACCCATCCTCGAGGAACCAGCGAAATGAATCCAACTGCAATTGAATGAGGTTGGGGATGGCTACCGCGTGCTCCGCGCGCTTCGCCTGATGCTGAATCTCCATACCGGTTAGGACCCCTCCTGTCGGGCGGAAACGTGCACCGGCTTCGGCTTCCGCGCCCTCGCCGACCCCATGGAGTCGAGAAGGATGCGAACCGGCCGGGCGTACCCGCCCGCCGCCTCCGGACACGGTCCGGGACGGCTTATGGCACGAATGCTCACCATACCATCCGGCCAAGGCACTGTCAATTCCCACGAACACCCGCGACCGGTTGTGCGGCGCGGTGGCTTCGGATATACTTGCGCGCGAATCCCGCACCGGAACATCCATATGGCCGAAGAAATCGTGCTGACGCCCACGGGCAAGAAGAAAATCGAAGACGAACTGGCGCGCCTCCGCAACGAGGAGATGCCGGCGCTCGCGGAGCGCATCCGGCAAGCGCGCGACCTTGGCGACCTCTCGGAGAATTTCGATTACCAGGACGCCAAACGTCAGCAGGGATTCGTGTCCGGCAAAATCGCCGACCTCCAGGCGATGCTCGAACGCTCGCGCGTGGTCGAGGAGGTTGGTCCCGGATCCGACACGGTCGGGATGGGCTCGTCCGTGTCCCTGCGCGACGTCGATTACGACGATGCCCTCGACGTGCGGATCGTTGGACAGTTCGAGGAGGATCCCGACCAGGGGCTCATTTCCGCCTCGTCGCCCATGGGGCGGGCGCTCGTGGGGCGAAGGGCCGGAGAAACGGTCGAAGTGGCCGTGGGCAAGGTCACCACGCGTTACGAAATCGTCGGCATCGCCTGACCCGCGACCTCCGCCGCGTACCTTGACCTCCGTCGCCGCGCCCGACCAGCCGCTGCCAACGCGCACTTGGGCCGAGATCGACCTCACCGCGATCGCCGACAATCACCGGGCGCTCGCGGCGCGCATTCCCACCACGGACCGCATACTCGCGGTGGTGAAGGCGGACGCCTATGGCCACGGCTTGGTGCCATGGCGCGGGCTTGCGTCGCCGCCGTGGGCACCGATCTCGCCGTCGCCACCGTGGAGGAGGCTCGCCTCCTGCGCGCAGCCGGCATCGTCGCCGACCTGCATCTCCTCACTCCCCTGCTTCCCTCCGACGCGATCGATGTCGCGCGATTGGGACTGATCGCTTTCGTTTCCTCGCGGGCATTCCTCGATGCGCTCGCGCGGTGCGCGCGCGATTTCCCGCTCCGCTGCCACATCATGGTCGACACCGGGATGGGGCGGGAGGGCGTTCCGCCGGCGGAAGCGACCCGTCTGCTCGCCTCCCCGCCTCCGGGCCTGCACATTCTCGGAGCCGCGACCCACCACGCGCGGGCCGACGAGGAATCGGCACCGGAACCCCTCGCGCAGCAGCGTGCCTTCGACGACTGGTACGGCGCTTTGCCCGAGTCCGTTCGCCCGCCGTGGGCGTCGACGGCAAACTCGCCCGCCGCGCTCAGACTGCCACGCCCCGCCGCGCCCCATGTCTACTGGCGCACGGGTGCCCTGCTCTATGGAATCGCACCGTTTCGCGGAGCGGCGGACGAGGCGTGCGTCCGACCCGCGCTGGCGTGGCGCGCCCGCGTCGTGCTCCTGCGCGATCTACCCGCCGGCACCGCGATCGGATACGGCGGAACCCATGTCCTCCGCCATCCCACCCGCATCGCCACCCTGGCGGCCGGGTACGCCGACGGTCTTTCGCGGCGCCTTTCCAACCGCGGGGAAGTGCTGATCCACGGGGTGCGCTGCCCGATTGTCGGCCGAATTTCGATGGACCAATGCCAGATCGATGTCGGCGGCGTTTCCGGGATCGAACTCGGCGACATCGCAACGTTGATCGGCCGCGACGGAGCCGCCGGGATCGGGTGCGAAGAGATGGCGGAGTGGATCGATGGCGCGGTGCAGGAACCCACCACGGTGCTCTCGGCGCGCGTTCCCCGCACCTATCGGCTCCTACCCTCCCCCGCGATAGAATAGACCCGCCTCGACGGCCCCACCGACATGCCCAAATCGATCTCCATCCACCCCGATTCCGTTCGCCGCGGCGGACGTCTCGAATTCTCGCCCATTCCGGTCAACACCTACTCCCGCACGCTGGCGGAGGAGCGGGTGGCGCTCGGCGACGACGCGCTGCGGCGCATCCGGCACGACATGGCCGTGATCCGCACCTTCGAGACGATGCTTCAGGAAGTGAAGACGCAACGGGCTTGGAAGGGCATCGCCTACGACCATCGGGGACCCGCGCACCTTTCGATCGGACAGGAAGCGTCGGCCGTGGGGCAGGCGTTCCTGCTGGGAATCGACGACCACATCTACGGATCGCACCGGAGCCACGGCGAAATCCTCGCGAAGGGCCTTTCCGCCATCCATTCGTTGTCGGACGCGGATCTCGAGCGCATCGTGCGGTCGAGCGACGAAGGACGGATCCTCTCGGTCATCGGCGAGCGCGACACCGCCAAGGGCACCGCCCTCGACTTCCTGCTCTACGGCGCCCTCGCCGAAATCTTCGGCCGCGACACGGGTTTCAACCGCGGAATGGGCGGCTCGATGCACGCGTTCTTCACCCCGCTTGGCATCTATCCCAACAACGCCATCGTGGGTGGATCCGCCGATATCGCGACCGGCGCGGCCCTCTTCAAACGCGTCAACCGCAAACCGGGGATCGTGATCGCCAACATCGGCGACGCCTCCGCATCGTGCGGTCCGGTGTGGGAGGCGCTCTGCTTCGACACAATGGATCAATTCCGCACGCTATGGGACG
>JBJTRZ010000179.1:0-1669 GCA_046076415.1 Armatimonadota bacterium | reverse complement strand
TCACGACCACGGCGAGGAGGAAGAGCGCGAAGGCGAGCAGCGCGACTCCCGGCCGCAGGCCGATCGCGATCGCCATCCCGACGAGCGCCACGTAGCCGGCGACGGTGCCGGCCAGGGCCCAGCGCGGCGGCAGCGCCTCCGCCCGCAACTCCGCCGGAGTGGATTTTGGCAGGTGGCGCGCCCCGCGCAGCGCGTTCCACGCGAGCACGGCGAACATTCCCACCCACGCGCCTTCGGCGGAGTTCTCGAACCACGGAAACCGCGTGGGGTCCATCACCGTGGCGTTGTCGCGCCAGCCAAGCGCCGTTCCCGCGATCGCGCAGAGGCGGTGCGCCGCGAAAAAGAACCAGCTCGAGAACGACACGTCGAGGGGGATCAGGTAGCAGAGCCCCAGCGCATAGGGCCACCAAGCGGTCATCAGCGGCGCGGCCACGTTCCACGGCGGGGACGTGATCCACGCGGTGCCGATATCGGTCTCGGCCAGTCGGATGCCGGGCACGGTGGGCACCAGCGACGACACGTAGTTGAGGGAAAGCAGCGCGGTGGAAAGGACGAAGCCGGTGGCGAGGGTGCGGTCGGCGAACAGGGCTCCGAGATGGTTGTCGCGGGCGAGGCGGATCGGGAGGTCCACCAAAGGAAACGGCACCCGCTCGTGGTCCACCCAAGGGCGTCGCACCAGCGCCGCCAGGCACAGCATGGTGGCGAGGAGGACCAGGAAGAAGACGCTCCAGAACGCGAGGGCCGGGAGCCACGGGATCAGATTCTCCGAACGGAAGAATCCCCACGGGTCGCGGGTGCCCACGTGGAAACGTTCGACCACGCCGGGGTCGCTCGGCGCGGTCCACGGGGAGAGCGCGGCGAGGGTGGCGGCACCGCCCGTGGCGCCGGGCAGGTGCGCCGGGCGGAGCATGGCGGGAAACAGATAGTGGAGGAGATTGCGCGCGGTGGTGATCGCGCCGATCGTGGACAGCACGAAGATCACGGCGAGCTCGCCGGGCGCGAGCACGGCGCGGGGCGCGGCGCGCCGTACGAGGGAGTTCCAGCCCATCAGGGCGAAGAGCAGTCCCACCGCGGTGGGCACCAACAGGAAGTAGGTTGCCACACCGATATGCAGAAGGGCGAGCTCCTCCTCGATCAGCCAGAGCGAATGGACCACCATCAGCACCAGGCCGAGGATCACGGAGCGCGGCGTGACGCGCGTGGGCGCGCCCTCCGGAAGGGTCACCCGTGCGCGCGCCTTCCCGCTTCCACCAAAACGCGATGCCGAATGGCGCGCATGTACCCGATCGTGTAGGCCGAGTTGGTCTTGTCGGCGCCGTCGCCGGGCACGTGGTCGGGGATCAGCACGCCGTCGAATCCGACCGCCTCGAGCGCGGACATCACGGCGTGCATGTCCACGTAGCCGTCGTCGACCATGGTTTCCCGGAACACCGGCATCGGCGCGTCGACATTGCGGAAATGGACTTTGAAGATCTTTCCGAGCCGCCCGAAGTGCTCGATCATCCCGGCCACGTCGCAGCCAAGTTGGTCGCCGCCTTCCGCCCACGAGCCGACGCAGAAGCACAGCCCGACATTGGGGCTGTCGGCGATCGCGAGGGCGCGCTGGTATCCGGTGAACGAGCGGATCGCGCGGGCGACTCCCCCGAGCACGGGCACCGGCGGATCATCG
>JBJTRZ010000178.1:0-12528 GCA_046076415.1 Armatimonadota bacterium | reverse complement strand
CCCGCGCTTTCCCTCGCGGAGGATCCCGTCGACCCGTCCATCCTCTGGATAGGCACCGAATTCGGATTGTACGCGACGGTCGATGCGGGGAAATCCTGGCACAAATCGCCGGGCCTGCCCACGATTCCCGTTCGCGACCTGAAATGGCAGGTGCGCGAGGACGATTTGGTGGTGGGAACGTTTGGTCGGGGCATTTGGATCGTCGATGAACCCGGCTTGCTGCGCGGCGAAACGGCGTGGCGCGATCGTCCCGGCGCCCTGCTGCCGGTCCGCGATGTCGTGCGCCGCATTCCCTTCGATGGTCGCACGGGTTCCGAAGGCGAAACACCGTGGCTGGCCGCGAATCCGTCCGACGATGCGTGGTTCGTGGCGTGGGTGAAGGAGGTTCCGAAGAGCCTTCGGCAAACGCGCGAGGCGGCGGAGGCGGAAAAGCGCCGCAAGGGAGAGGATCCCGGATTCCCCACCGCGGCCCAACTGCGCGCCGAGGCGGCCGAGGAGCCGGCGCTGCTGGTGGCGACGATCACCGACATGGCGGGGGCGGGCGTGCGCCGCATCACGGTGCCGGCGAGCGCCGGCTTGCGCCGGATCACCTGGGATCTGCGCCACGCCCCCACATTCGTCTCCGGCGGCGGAGCTCCCGCCGGTCGGGGCGGCCGCGGCGGACGGGGCGGGGGCGGACCCGGGATGCCGGCACTGCCCGGCACCTACCGCGTCGGGCTCGCGCTGCGCGTTGGCGGCACCGAGACCGAGCTGGCCAAACCGGTCGCGTTCCAGTTGGTGGTCGAGGGCGAGGAAGGCCTCTCCGATGCGGAAAAGGGCCGGCTCGCGGGCCTGCGCCGCCGCGCCGCCACGTCGCTGCGCACCCTCGCCACCGTTCAGGAATGGCTCGACACCGCATCCACCCGCCTCGCCGCCCTGCGCACGGCCGTCGACGACAGCCCGTCGGGCACCGCGGCGCTGCGCAAGGAGGTGGCCGATCTGACCGCCGCGCTGCGCGGCCTCGACACGGCGGTGCGCGGCGACGATATCCCGGCGCAGCTCGTGGAACCGTCGCCGTGGACCCCGGTGCGGCGGATTCAGGACGCCGCGTTCGCCGTGATCGCGGGACCGGGATTCCCCACCAAGACCCGGCTCGATTCGTTGGCGGTGGCGGACGCCGAACTCGCGGACGTGCTGCCGAAACTACGCACGTTGCTGCAGGAAACGTTGCCGGCGCTCGAGCGCAAGGCGGATGCGGCGGGGGTGATGGCCACCCCGGGGCGCCTTCCCGGTTGACCCCGGGGCCGCGGCACCTACTGGACTTCGGTGCGCGGCGCGCGGAACAGCGGCAATCCGCCGATATCCCAAGTCGCCTTCCACAACTCGCCGCCGCCAGGTTTCCCATCGGCGGCGGGCGTCGTCAGCGTGGCGAACAGGGTCTTGAGGCCCTTGCCGCCGAATTCGACATTGGTGACCCGTCCGGGAAACGCGATGGTGGCGAGGGGCTTGCCCGACGGGTCGAACGCTTGGACGCCGCCGCGCACGGCCACCAGCAGGTTGCCCGCTATGTCGAACGCGGCGCCGCCGGGGACGAGGTCGGGGGCGATCCGCGCGAGGGCCGTGCGCTCCCCGAGCGTGCCGTCGGGCTGGACCGGGTAGCGCCAGAGCTGGCCGGTGCCCGCCTCCACCACCACGAGGGTTTTTCCATCGGCGGTGAACGCCAGGCCGGCGGGATCGGCGAGGCCCGACGCGACCCGCACGGTGCGCCGGTTGCCGGCAGCGATGCGGAACACCGACCCGCCTTGGTCGGTGAGGTAGAGGCTGCCCGCGGGATCGAACGCGAGGTCGCGGGGTCCGCGGAACCCTTCGCCCGCGCACTGCTCCGCCACAAGCTCCTGCCGTTGGTCGACGTACACCCGCACCACCGCATTGCGCCCCACGTCGCACGCGAACAACGATCCATCCTCGAAATACGTTTGGCCGCCCGTTCGTTCGAACGTGAACTTCGTGTCGTCGCGACGGAACTGCTTGGTCTTGTTGCCCCCGCCGTCGACCCGCGTGATCGCCTCGCCCTCGCGGTCGCCCACGAAGACCATGCCCTTGCCATCGAACGCGGGGCCGTCCACCGCGCCGAGTCCGTCGGCGACCTTGGCGATGCCGGTGGCCTGCGGAGCCGGCGCGGGCGGTTCGGGGAGTTCGATCGCCGTTTCGGCGAGCGTGTCGGCCGTGCGGCGCAGGGTGCCGGTGGCCGGGTCCCATTCGAGCACCGCACCATCGTAGGTGCCCGCGGCCACCCGTTTCCCATCCGGGGAGAACGCCACCGCGTAGACCCAATCCTTCGCGCCTTCGAGCCGGCGCAGGAAGCCGCCACCCGGCCCGCTCCACAGTCCAACGCCTTTGTCGGCGGAGGCGGTGGCGATATGCAGTCCGTCGGGGCTGAACGCCGCGGCGTGCACCGCGTCGCCATGGCCGCCCAACGTGCGCCAGACCCGGGTCGCGTCGGCATCGCTCCCCACCGTCCACAACTTCGCCACGCGGTCTCCGCCGGCCGAGAGCAGGCGGTCTCCGCTCGGGGAAAACTGCAGCGTGTAGGCCGTGTCGGCGTGGGCGCGGCCCGAGAACGTGAAGAGGGCGCGGCCGGTGCGCGCATCCCACACTTTGATGGAGCGATCGACGCCTGTGGAGCACAGGCGCGACCCGTCGGGACTCGCAGCCACGCCCTGGACGGAGTCGGCATGGTCCTTGAGCACCTTCAGGCAAGCGCCGGTGGCCGGATTCCAGAGGCGGAGGGTGCGGTCGCCCGACGCGGTGGCCAGTCGTTTCCCGCCGTCGAGCCACGCCACCGCGTGCACGGGGTCGCGGTGTTCGCGCAGCGTCCGCACGATCTTGCCGGTGGCCGTGTCGACCACGAGCACCTCGCCCGAGGCGGTGGGGACTCCCCCCGCGATCGCGAGCCGGGTGCCGTCGGGCGAATAGGCCAGCGCCCGCACCGCGTCGGCGGGTCCCGACACGATCGTTCGTCGACGCCCGGTGGCGGTGTCGCGCAGGTGCACGGCGCGGAACGTGCCCACGGCGAGGGTCTTCCCATCGGGGCTGTAGGCGAGGGCGGTGGCCGGCGGAGCGATGGCGGCGGGCGGTGGTGCGGGAGGGGTCATCGGTTGAAAACGAATTCCTTGCCGCAGATCAGGGCCCACAGCAGGTCCTGCGCGGCGGCCCGCACATCCTTGGCCGAGGCGATTCCCGCCGTCCAGGTCGCCCGTTCGGTGGGGGTCGGCAACCGGCCCAGTGTCGCCAGCACCAGTTCCTCGACGACCTCGCCGGGGGAAGCCTTGCGGTCGATCAGGCGCGCCACACGGCCCTTCGGATCCGCGATCCGCGCGTCGAGGATTGGGTTGTTGAGCAGCAGCAGCGCCTGCCCGAGCGTCGGTTCGTTGCTCCGTTCGCACTCGCACGCCGTGTAGCGCGGGGGGCGTCCGAACGCATCGAGGAACGGCGAGGCGACGCTGGTTTCCTTGAGTTGCGCGGCGCGGGTGCCGGCCGGGTAGCCGTCGAACGTTTCCGTGGTGCCGGTGGCGGCGCAGACCGCGTCGAGGAGGGTTTCCGCCGGCAGCCGCCGCGGGACGAAGCGGCTGTGGTAGCGCGTGTCGCGCAGCGAGCCGGGGGTGGCCCGCGACGATCGCTGGTACGCGTCGGTGAGCACGATGCGCCGCATGAGTTTGCGCAGATCGTAGCCTCCGGTGCGCAGTTCGGTGGCGAGCAGATCCAGCAACGGGTCGTTGGTGGCCGGATTCGTCACGCGGAAATCGTCGACAGGCTCCACCAATCCACGTCCGAGATAGTGCTTCCAGAGGCGGTTGGCGAGCAGGCGGGCGAAGAACGGATTCTCCGGCGCGACGACCCATTCGGCGAGGGCGGTGCGGCGATCGCCGGTGAACGTTGCCGGCAGCGGTTGCGCGTCGAGGGCCACGGGCGGCACCGGGCCGGTGCCCCGCGGGTGGTGGACCTCGCCCCACGTGTTGTTTCCGATCACCCGTTCGTTGGTTTCCCCGCCCGCATTGGCGTCGATGCGCGCGAAGAACGCACCGAGTTGGAGGAACTGGGTTTGGGTCCACTTTTCGTAGGGGTGGTTGTGGCACCGGGCGCACTGCAGGCGCACGCCGAGCAGGGTCTGGGCGGTGGCTTCGCCCAGGTCCTTGGGGTCGGCGACCGGTTGATACATTTCGGTGCCGGCGCGCAGGAAGTTGACCGGACCGTTCTTGTAGGCGCTGCCGGTGGCGGTGAGCAGTTCGCGGGCGAAGCGGTCCCACCCGACATTTTCGGAAACGCACTTGCGGATCCAGCCATGGTAGGCGTCCACGCCCTTGGGAAACAGGGTCTTGCGCGCCACGCGGAGCAGGTCGGCCCATTTCAGGGTCCAGTGGTCGACGTATTCCGGAGAGGCGAGCAATTGGTCGACGAGGCGGGCGCGTTTGTCGGGGCGCGGGTCGGCGAGGAACGTTCGGATGGTTTCGGGGGTCGGGAGCGCGCCCGCGATGTCGAGCGACGCGCGCCGCAGGAATTCGTCGTCGGTGCATCCGGGGCCGGGCACCAGACCGAGGGCCGCGGCCTTTTCATTGACCAGTCGGTCGATCGGGTCCGTGGCCGGCACGACGGGTTTGGGCGGGCCGTAGGGGGCGGTGATGCGGGCGACGGTGAACGCGCCGGCGTAGCGCACGACCACGGCGCCCTCGCCCGGACCGACCACCTTCGCCATGCCGTCCTTGTCGACCTCGAGGATCGCGCCGTCGCCGGACGAGAAAAGCGTGCGGCGCGTGACGTCGCGTGTCTTGCCATCGGCGGTGCGGGCGATCACGCGCACGCGTTGGCGGGAGCCCACCGGCAGGATGCGGCGGGCCGGCACGACGTCCAGCGCCACGATCCGCGGGTCGGCGCCGGGGCCGGGCGCGCCGAGGGCGATCCAGTCGCGCAGGGT
Source organism: Armatimonadota bacterium (assembly GCA_046076415.1). Taxonomy (GTDB): domain Bacteria; phylum Armatimonadota; class Armatimonadia; order Armatimonadales; family Armatimonadaceae; genus CAIRTT01. The sequence goes on along the minus strand of JBJTRZ010000178.1, from coordinate 7,577 downwards.
GCGGTACTCCACCGAATCGCGCGTGAAGCGCGGGCCGCCGCCGTGGTCGAGTTCGCCGATCGCCTTGCGCAGCAGCAGGCTGGCGTCGGGCTGGGCGCGCTGGATCCGACGTCCCCCGGCGAGCCGGGTCAACGCGATCCAGTCGGAATCGGGATCGTAGCCCAGCAGCGAGAGGTGGAAGCCCCCGCGGCCCGCGTTTGCGCCGTGGCACGCTCCGCTCGCGCAGCCGAACCGGGAAAGGATGGGAACGACATCGGAAAGGAAAGTCGGGGGGGTGCCGCCGGCGACGGTGACCGGGATTCGCGTGGATCCGCCGGGCACCGCGGCCACGAGCGTGGTGGTGCCGGGCCGGCCGGCCCGCACCACGCCTTGGTCGTCGACCGTGGCGATGCGCGGGTCGAGCGAGGTGTACAGCGCGTCGCCCGACGCATCCCGACGTTCCCCGCCGGGCAGCACGCGATCGACCAGGAGGCGCGCGGTGTCGTGGGGTCCGGGGAGGCGCAGGGGACCGCCCACCGCGATCAGGGTGGGAGCAGCCGGCGTTTTGGCCGGGGAGGGGCGCGTGGACGGCGGCGCGGCCACCGTGGCGGCGACGGCGCCGAGCGCGAGGGCGAGGGCGAGCGCGCCGCGCAGGTTCGTCACCGGAACAAATCCTCGATCACGTGGCCGCGGCTGATCCCGATGGGCCGCTCCTGCATGTCGACCACCTCGGAGTGCGGGTCGATGCCCAGGCACTGGAACATGGTCGCGGCCATGTCGGAGGGATAGTATTCCTTCGAATTCGGGAAGCCGGCCCATTCGTCGGTTTCCCCGATGGTTTGTCCGCCGCGGACGCCGCCGCCGGCGAAGACCCCGGTCCAGACCCATTGCCAGTGGTTGCGGCCATCCGAGGTGGCGGCGTTGTCGGCCGCGCCGGTCACCGCTTTGCCGAGCACCGGGTTGCGCCCCATTTCGCTCATCACCACGACCAGGGTCCGCTCGAGCATTCGGCGATCATGCAGGTCCTCGATCAGCGCGGAGAACGCCTTGTCGAAGGGGGGGCAATGGTTGTCCATGTTCCGGTCCTCCGATTGGTGGTAGTCCCAGAAGTTGACATTGTCGCCGAGGTTGGCCTGGATGAACGGAACGCCGGCTTGGACCAGACGCCGCGCGAGCAGCAGGGTTTGCCCGAACGTGTGCCGGCCGTAGCGCTCGCGCATGGCGGCGGGTTCCTTGCCCAGATCGAACGCGTCGCGGACCTTGGAGGACGTGGCGAGTCCGAACGCTTTGCGCTGGGCATCGGAGAGCTGCCGCACTTCGAGGTCGCGGTCGAGATCGCGCCGCGCGGCGTCCACCGATTCGAGCAACCTCCGGCGCTGCTCCAGTCGATCGACGGTCATTCCGGCCACCGGCACCAGATCGGGCACCTGGAACTTGGGGTCGTTCGGATCGCGTTCGATGATCCACGGATCGTGGCGCGAACCGAGCCATCCGGCGGTTTCCCCGGCGATGGGCGCGCCTTCGAAGCGCATCCGGTAGGGCATGTGCACGGCGGAGGGCAGGCCGCCTTGCGCGGGTCGCAGCGCGGAGACCACCGACCCGATCGAGGGCCAGTCGTTGCGGGTCGCGAAATTCTTGAACGTTGCCGGACGTTCGTCGATTCCCCCCAGCAGCAATTGGTGGCCGGGGATGTGGTTTTCGTCCTCTTTGCCGAGGGTCATGGTGCGCACCAGGGCGAGGTGGTGCGCGACCTTGGCCGTGAGCGGGAGGCGGCTGCCGAGGACCACGCCGGGCGCGGACGTTTTGATGGGGGCGGCGGTGCCGCGGCACTGGGCAGGCAAGTCGGGCTTGAGATCCCACAACTGCATCTGCGGAGGGCCGCCGGGCAGCCAGACCAGTATCACGGCATCTGTTTTGGCGCGCCGGCGCGCGGCGTGCACGGCGGCGGGGAACGCGAACGGCAACGTTGCACCGACCGCTCCCAGGAACCCGACCTGCAGCACCTCGCGGCGGTGCATGCCCACCCTGTGGAAATGTGGCTTCATCGACACGTCCCTTCCTGCAAGATGCTAGCCGTTCCGGCTCCCCGGCGCAAGCGGTTGCTTCGATGGGGGTTGCGGCGGATTCCCGTACAATGGAGCGATGAACATCACGCTCCGTCGCAGGTTCCGGCCGCTCTGGTGCGCCGGCGTCGTGTGCGGGTCGCTGGTCGGCCCCTCCGGGGTGGTCGCGGCCGCGCCGGATCGAACCCAGCCGCCCGGCGTGGTGGACTCCGCGCCGCAGCCGCCGGCGCCGATGGTGCCCGGCTCGCTTCGGCCCGGTCCGCGCCTCGCGGTGCCCCCGGATGCGCCGCCTCCGATTCCCGATGTTCCGTATCGACAGGAATTCCACGAAGCCGCTCCGCTGGCCACGCCGGCCGAGAACGATGTGCGTGCGATCGCCTTCGACCGCTCCGGCAATTTGTGGGCGGCGACGGCCGCGGGTCCGCGGGTGCGGATCGCCGGCAAGTGGATTGCCCCGGACGGCGCGACGGCGGTCGGGGTATGCAACGCGCTCGCGGTGGCCACCGACGGTACGGTGTGGATCGCCGCCGACAACGGACTGTTCCGCGGCACGGCCTCCGGAATCGCTGCCGATCCGCTGTTCGCCGGGAAGCCGATGGCCGCGCTCGGGCGCCGGTGGACGCGGCTGGTGGCCGCGGGTCCCGATGGCGCATGGCTGCGCGATGGCGCCGGCCCGTGGCGCAAGGTGCCGGGCCGTTTCATGCAAAATGTCCGCGCCGCCCATCCCGCGCAGGACGGCACGATTTGGGTGGGCACCGCGTCGGGGCTCTACCTGCTCGACCCCGCGGGCCGCAAGCCGGTGGTGCGGCTGGGCACGCCCGACCAACTGTGCAGCAGCAATGTCCATACGATCGTGCCGATGGCCGACGGCAATCTGTGGATTGGATCGACCGGTGGAATCGACATCTACGCATCGGGCCGGCGCGTGCGCTCCTATTCGTCGGCGCAAGGGATTCCGAGCCGCGTGGTGAAGGCGATCGCCAGCGATGCGCAGGGGAGATTCTGGTGCGCGACACCCATCGGCGTCGTGCTGCGCGAGGGCAACCGCTTCCGTTTGCGGCATTCCCGGCGCTGGCTGGCGAGCGACGATGTGCGCGACGTCGCGGTGGACCGCGCGGGCACGGTTTGGGTGGCGAACGCGCGGGGCGTGGACGCGATCCGGTCGCGGCGGATGACCCTCGCCGACAAGGCCATGGTCTTCGTCGACATGGTGCGCAAACGTCACATCCGTCCGCCCGGCCTGGTGGGGCCCGCCGTGCTGGTCCGGCCCGGTGACCTCTCCGAATCGTTCATCGAGGATGACGACAACGACGGCGAGCACACCGGAATGTGGATGGCCGCGGAATCGCTGCGCTACGCGGTTACGGGCGATCCGGCGGCGCGCGAGAACGCGCGGGCGGCATTCCGGGCCATGGAGGTGCTGCAGTCCGCCACCGGCACTCCGCATTTCATCGCCCGGTCCGTGCTGCCCGCGGGCGCCGCGCCGCGCCACGAGGTGGATCGGGTGTTCACGCCCGAGGAACTCCTCGCCATGCGCCACCTCGATCCGCGCGAGAAGCCGATCGAGAAACGATGGATCCCGAGCCCCGACGGCAAATGGTTGTGGAAACGCGACGCGAGTTCGGACGAGGTGGACGGCCACTTGTTCGGCTACGCGATGTACCACGCGTTGGCGGCCGACGGGAACGAACGCGCCCGGGTGGCGGCGCTGGTCGATCGTATCGTCGGCGGAATCGTCGACAATGGCTTCGTGCTCCGCGATATCGATGGCAAGGCCACGCGCTGGGGCAACTGGTCGCCCACGAGCCTCAACAACGATCCGAATTGGAACGAGGAACGCTACGGAAACTCGACCGAAATTCTGTCGCACCTCGGGGTCGCGTTCCAGCTGACGGGCAAGGAGAAGTACCGCGACGCGGCCCGGTTGCTGGTGTCGAAGCACGGATACGCCGCGAACATGGCCAAACTCGCCTATGTCACGCCGTCGGAGCAGACGCATATCAACGACGAGTTGCTGGGCATGGTGTTTCCCAACCTGTTCCGGCATCTGGTGCTGCCCGAACTCGAAGCGCCCGCGCGTCAGGCGATCCGCCAATGGCACGAACTGGGAAGCGGTCGCGACGGCATTCCGTTCTACGATTTCGTCTACAACACGTTCTCCGGCAAACGCGTCGGGCTCGGACCGGCGATGGACGTGCTGCGTCGCTGGCCTCTCGACATGATCGAGTGGACGGTGGACAACCGGTTCCGCGAGGATGTGGTCTTCGACCGAACGCCCGGACGCGACGGAGTGCGCCTCACCGAGATCCTGCCGCGCGATGAAATGGGCCTGCAGATGTGGGATCAGGAGCCGTACTTCGCGGTGATCGGACGCGGGGGAACGCGCGAGGATCGCCCGGTCGACTGGCTGCTGGCCTACTGGATGGGGCGGTACTGGGGCATCATCGGGCCGCCGAAGGCGCGCTGATCCGCGCGGGTGCGCCACGTTACAATGGCGCATGCCCGCATCCGCCGCAATCCTCGCCAACACCCATATCCACCTCCCGCCGAACTTCTCCGCGTTCACGACCGTCGCCGACACGGTCGACACCGCCGCGGAGGAGGGCATCGCGGTCCTGGGCGTCAGCAACTACTACGATTTCACCTGCTACGCCGAGTTCGACCGGCGCGCCGAGGCGGCGGGCATCCTGCCGCTGCATGGGCTCGAGATCATCTCCCTCGACACCGAGTTGCAGGCGGCCGGCACCAAGGTGAACGATCCGGGCAATCCGGGACGTTTCTACCTGTGCGGCAAGGGAATCGCGCGGTACGCTCCGCTCGATCCGGACGCGGCCGCGGGAATCGACTGGATCCGCGCATCCGACACGGCGCGCATGGCGGAAATGGCCCAACGGATGGAACACGCGTTCGCGGCCGCCGGCACCGCGACCGGGCTCGACGCGGAGGCGATACGGGCGGAGGTGGCCCGGTCCGCCGGAGCCGATCCGGCCACCGTGGTGCTGCAGGAACGGCACATCGCGCGGGCATTCGAGCAGGCCTTGCGTGCGGCGGTGCCGGCAGAAGCGTTCGCGGACGCGGTTTCCGCGGTGTGCGGCGCCCCAGTTGCGGCCACCGACCCGGCGGGGGTGCAGAACGCGCTCCGCTCCCACTTGAAGAAGGCCGGCAAGCCGGCGTACGCGCCCGAACGTTTCGTCGACTTTCCGACCGCCTACGGGGTAATCCTCGCGCTGGGTGGGATTCCGTCCTATCCAACATTGGTGGATGGCGCGAACCCGATCTGCCCGTTCGAGGCCGACCTCGACGTTTTGGTGGCGGAGCTGCGCGCGCGCGGCATCCACGCGGCGGAACTCATCCCGATCCGCAACACGCCGGAGGTGCTTGCCCGCACCGTGCACGCGTTCCGCGCTGCCGGCCTGATCGTCACCGCCGGCACCGAGCACAACACGCCGGATCGCATCCCGCTGGCGCCGCGCTGCGCCGGTGGCGCGCCGATTCCCGACGACGTGCAGGCGATTTTCCTCGAGGGGGCCTGCGTGGTCGCGGCCCACGAGGAGCTGGTGCGCCGCGGCGAGGACGGCTACGTGCTGCGCGACGGCACGCCCAATCCGGCTTGGCCCGACGCGGAATCGCGGATCGCGGCCCTCGCGGCGCTAGGGGCGCTGACCATCGCGGCCGTCGCCCGCTGAGCCGGAGCGACTAGGCCGAACCGATCGCGGGGTCGGCCGCGCGCCCGGGCAAACGCGCCAGCAGCAGGGCACAGCCGGCGAGCGACACGGGAATCAGCGAGAGGGCGGGTGTCCAGCCGAGCGCGCTCTCCGACACGGCGGCGACGAGCCACGGAATCGCGGCGCCTCCCGCGCCTCCCGCCGCCACCACGCCCCCGAGCACGCTTCCGGCCGATCCCGGGAAACGGTCGGCGGCCTCCGCCAGCACCAAACCGAAAACCCCGGAGAAACAGAGGCCGCACAGCGCGGCCACGACCGAAACGGCCACGCCGGAGGGCGCGAACGGAAGCAGCGCTCCGGAAACGGCCCCCGCGGCGGCGAGCGCCGCGCCCAGCCGGTCCGCCCGGAAGCGGTGCACGAGCGCGCTGGTGCCGAAGCGGCCGACGATCATGCCGATCCAGAACCACGCGCTCGCGACTCCGGTCCACGCGGAACCTCCCGCGATGCGGTCCTTCAGGAACGAGGGCAGCCAACTGAAGCAGGCCACTTCTCCCCCCACGTAGAGGAAGAGCGCGAGGCAGAGGCGGCGGAAGGCGACATCCGAAACAATGCGCCGGAGGGTGGCGGCGGACACCCCCTCGTGACCCGCGGGTCGGGGAATGGCGAAGGGCGCGACCATCACGGGAAGGATCAGATTCGCCTCGGCGATGCCGAGGAACAAGGGGCGCCACCCACTACCGGCTTCGAGCAACGCCCGGGCCACGACCGGCCCGACCATGGCACCCGCGCCGAACGCCACCTGAATCGCGCTGAGCAGAAAGGCGCGCCGGTCCGGGTAGACATCGCCGGCCATCGCGGACGCCACGACCTCCATCGCCCCGCTGCCCGCGCCCACCATGGCGGCGGCGGGAAGGATCCACGCAAACGCGGGGGCGAGTCCGAAGAGCACCAAGCCACCGGCGTAGAGCAAGGTTCCGCCGATCAGCACCGTCTTGCGGCCAAAGTGATCGCTGAGACCGCCGCAGAGCAGCACCCCGATCACGAAGCCGGAAAAGTTCGCCGGGAACAGACGGCCCTGCACCTCCTTGCCGAGGTGGAACTCCGCGCCAAGGGCCGGCAAAAGCACGCCGATCGCGCCCAAATAGAACGCGTAGAGCAGCATCGCCACCCCGCAGGCCCAGGCGAGCGGAAGACGGTGACGGATTGGAGCGGTGGATTCCATGGCGATGGCATCCTACCAGAGGTGGGTGGGGCCGGGGGGCATGCGCCGAAAGCGTGGGAAATGGGAACTTGTCCAACCCTTGCGGCGATATGCTGAAGCGACGATGGAAAAACGACCCGAATCCGAAATCGATGCGGTGGATGTCGACCTGCCGGGCGACTGGGAGGGGGTGCCCGTGCCCGATCCCGACGCGCCGCTGCTCGAACCCGGTCCGCTCTCGGATATCAAATTCCTCGTGGGGCCCCAATCCCGCGGATTCGAATTCCGACTGCTGGTCGATATCTTCCTCGAATTCCTGCGCGGCTTCCGGGCCCTGCACTTCGTGGGGCCGTGCGTCACGGTGTTCGGATCGGCGCGTTTCCCCGAAAACAACCGGTTCTACGGCCTGGCGCGCGCGGTCGGCGCGGGCCTCGCCCGGCAGGGGTTCACGGTGATGACCGGGGGCGGTCCCGGCATCATGGAAGCCGCGAACCGCGGTGCGAAGGATGTGGGAGGGCGCTCGATCGGGTGCAACATCATCCTTCCGTGGGAGCAGCACCCGAATCCGTACCTCGATCAAGTGATCGACTTCCAGCACTTCTTCGTGCGCAAGACGATGCTCATCAAATACTCGTACGGCTTCGTCGCGCTGCCCGGCGGCTTCGGCAC
>JBJTRZ010000177.1:0-4283 GCA_046076415.1 Armatimonadota bacterium | reverse complement strand
CCGAATCCGGCGACCGCCCAAAGCATCGCATGCCCCGCACGATCGAAACCGGGTCGCCGAATGAGCAACAACGACATCGCCAGCGCGCCGATCGACTGCGCCGACGACAACCAACCAAGCCCCGTGGCGTCTACGTGCAGTATCTTCTTCGCGAACGCCGGGAGCAGCGCGACCGCTCCCCCGAAAAGCACCGCGAAGAGGTCGAGCGAAATCGCCGCAAGCAGCACCGGATTCTCGCGCAGGAACCGCCCCCCGGCGAGGATGGCATCCCATGTGGTGCGCTCCTCGGGGGGTTCCGGCGCCTGCTTGGGCAGGGTCGCGTACAGGCGCACGACCAAAAGCGCCACCAAAACCTCCGTCAAATAGACCGGCCAGGCCGCCTTCCAGCGATCGATCAGAAAGCCCGCCGCGACCGGCCCGACGATCGACGCGGTCTGCCAAACGTTGGTCAGCCACGCCACCGCCCGCGGGTATTGGCGTTCCTCGACGATTCGTGGAAGCAGGTTGTCGAGGGCGGGACCTTGGAACGTTCGTACGGCGGCGAGCAAGGCGATGCACGCGAAAAGCCATTCGATCCGCGATTCCCGCAGCGCGATCCAGCACAGCAGCACGGCCACGACGCCCATGGCCGAACGCGACGCCAACACAATCCCCCGCCGGTCGCGCACGTCGCTGAGATGCCCGGCGGGGAGCGCCAACAAAAACACAGGAACGATCTCCACGAGCCCGACCAAGCCCGATGCGAACTCGGAATTGGTCCGATCGAACACCTGCCACCCGATCGCAACCCCGACCATGCGGTTCGAAAAAGCCGAAAGGAAACGGGCGATCAGGAAACGCCGGAACGCCGGGATACGCCAAGGCTCCCAAAGATCGGCTCGACTCATGGCCGTTGCTCCAGCGGGCGCCAAACGCCATCCGAATCCAGCAGTTCGCACGGCTGGAAGTTCGTCTTGTAGGCGAGACTGCGGCAGTCGGCGACATGGTAGCCGAAATGCGCCCATGGGCGGCCCGACCCCGCGGCGTAGGCGATCGCCTGCAGCATCAGGAACGTGCCCAAACCGCGCTCGTTCCGGTCCGAATCGTGGTAGTGGTACACCCCGCTGACAATCGCAGGCGTGACATCGAGCAGCGCGATGCCCAGCAATCGCTCATCCAGCCACGCCGACACCTCGATCGCCGGCACCGGATTCAGCAGGAAACCCCGTTCGTATTCCTCTTCCGTTCGTTCCGTTTCCGGCCAACCGCGTTCCCGTTCCCGAGCACGGTGATAGGCGTTGTGCAACGCAAGTCGCTCCGCATCGATGATCGGTTTCTCGAACACGACCCGCAGATCCGCATTCGCGCGCAGGCACCGTCGCTGGCTGCGGCTTGGTCGGAATCGGTCCACGGGGATGCGCAACGGACGGCACGCATCGCACTCCGGGCACTCCGGGCGGTAGACGACCGGGCCGAATTTGCGCCACCCCTCCTCGAGCAACCGTTCGTAGGTCTCGGCCGGGAGCCGCGCGACCAACCGGTTCCGATGCACGCACGTGCGGTCCGGAAGGTAGGCGCAGGGTTCGGGTTCGGAAACGATCTCGAGGATGGTCACGCGCGGGTCCTCATCGTCCGCAACACACCTTGTGCTTCCGTCCGCTGCCGCACGGGCAGGGCTCGTTGCGCCCGGGAGGTCGACGACCAGCGTCGCGGGCCGCGATCAAGGCCATGATTTCGGCCGGCGCCCGGCCGGTGCGCAGCAATTCGCCCATGGCGCGCATGTATGGATCCACATGACGGAAAAACCGCAGGTAGCCCGCGCACAAGTAGTTCAGGCCAAACTCTCCGTCCGGGGTTCGCAGGAATCGGTGTTTCGGACATTCCCCGTGGCATGCGAACCGGACATCGCATTCCCGGCACATCCGGGGCAACGTATCGGATTTCGCGGCACCGAACGCACGCTGCCGGGCACTGGAGACCATCTCCACCAACGGAGCGTCACGGAGGTTCCCCAGCCGGTACTCGGGGTACACGTAATGGTCGCACGCGTACACATCCCCGTTGTGCTCCATCGCCAGCGCATCTCCGCACGTCGGGGCGAACACGCACAGCGTCGGACCCGCCCCGACCCAGTTTCCCAGCGCCACATCGAAGGTCTGCACGAACACCGAACCCACATCCTTGCGGACCCATTCATCGAAAATCGCGCACAGGAAGGTTCCGTAATCCTCCGAACGCACGCTCCACTCGGTGACGGGGGACCGGGTTTCACCGGCCTTCGGCGGGGTCGCGAGCCCCAATTGGATCAATCCGTCCTTGGTCTCGACCGGGGCCACCGCGGCGCGTTCAACCAAGGGAATGAACTGGAGGAAGCGCGAACCGATCTCTTTGAGGAAGCGATAGACCGCCGTCGGATGCGTGGCGTTGGCGCGATTCACCACCGTCAGCGTATTGAACTCCACCCCGTGCCGCTGCAGGGTTCGGACCCCGGCGAGCACCCGGTCGAAGGTTGCCCCCCCCTGCTTGTCGACCCTGTACCGATCGTGCAGTTCCCGGGGGCCATCGATCGAGAGCCCCACCAGAAACCCGTTGCGGACCAGGAAATCCCCCCAAGCGTCGTCGAGCAACGTGCCGTTGGTCTGGAACGCATTGCGAATCACCTTGCCGTTCGCATACCGATCCTGCAGCGCGACCACCTTTTCGAAGAAGCCGACTCCGAGCAACGTTGGTTCGCCGCCCTGCCACGCGAAATCGATTTCGGGGCGGTCCTGCGACTCGATGTACTGGCGGATGTACGACTCGAGCACGTCGTCGGGCATGCGCCAACTCGGTTGTTCGGAACGCTCGCCGCGGTACAGATCCTCCTTTTCGAGGTAGAAGCAGTACGTGCAGTCGAGGTTGCATATCGGCCCGATCGGCTTGGTCATCACGTGGAAAGCCGTCGGTCGCGCGGTGGACATGGTGCGCCCCAAGGGTACCGGCGCACACGGCGAAGGCGCAAGCGTCGCGATGGCGCCGCGCCCGTGCGAGGCGGTAGGATTCGAGCGGGGAACCCGCCACGTTTCCCGATCGTAGGGACATCGCATGCGGCAGCGTTTCGTCGAACCCTCTCCCACCGAGGCGAATCTCCGCCAGACCTCCGAACACGCCACCGCGGACGCTTCCCGACTCGATGTCGGCGAGACGCTCTCGGCGACGCGCACCTCCACCGCGACCACGGAGGTCACCGAAGACGCGGTGAAAGCCCGGCACGACCGGATTCGGCGCGTCAACCTGCTGGTGCAGCCCGCGTTGCACTGGTCGGTCCTGATGCTCGTGGCCGCGATCACCGGCTTGTTGTCCACAGCCAACCCCAGCCTGCGCCAACCCATCCTGCTGCACGCCGTCCCGCAAGTCCTCGCGCTGGTGGCGGGCTACCGATTGCGGGATGCCCGACTGGGTGCGCTTTCCGGGGCCTCGTTCCACATCGCGCGCGCCGCGCTCATCCTGTTGCTGGGCGCCTGGCCCCGGTTCAGCGAGGTGCTTTCCGACCACCCGGCGCAAATGACATGGCTGTTTTTGGTCCCTCCCGCACTCGGCGCCTTCGGGGGGTGGCTGGGTTCGGTGCGGGAAACGGTCTCGTCCCGGCGCGGCAACACCCCGATACGCACGTCGCTCGCCGCCGGCCTCGCGGTGATCGCCGCCACGACCGCGGGAATCGCACCGCGGTTCCTCTCCGCGCTGCCCGGCAAAAACATCGCCGGCAACCCGATCGTCAACACCATCCCCGGAGCCTTCCCGTATTTCTCCGAATCCTCGGGCCCGCTCTCGATCGGCAACGCCCGGTACCTCTACAATTTCACCGTGGTGCAAACGGGAGACGCGCTGGACGCGGTCGCCCGCGCCTCGGCACCGGGAACCCAGGCGCCGATGCTGACAACGGACCAAGTCCTGCGTTCGGTCGATGGCGCGACCACCGTGTCGCTCGACGGCAAGGGGGCATTGGTGTGGAACCAAGGCGGCACGCAGAAGACCATCGCCGCCGGCAAGCAGCCGTTCTCGCAGCTGAGCCTCTCGCGCGACGGCAACATGGTGGCGTTCCGCCAAGGCGATCAATTCCAGGTGTTCACGCCGTCGAAGGGCACTCGGCCGGTCGAGGACCTCATTCGGCAATTCTGGAACGACGCGCCGTTTCGCGTGGAGGATGGCCAGGCGCTGGCGGCGACTTTCGACCGAACCCCCGATACACTCAATCTCGTCTTCCGCAACGGCGATCGAGAAACAACGGCTTTCACACCGACCTTGGCGCATTCAGCAATGATGAA
>JBJTRZ010000176.1:0-2058 GCA_046076415.1 Armatimonadota bacterium | reverse complement strand
GGTCCTTTTCCCATGCCCGCATCCTACCAAAGGAGCAACCATCCCGGTGAATCCCTCCAGGATGCCCGTAGAGAGGCGGCAAGAGATCGGGCGGAGGTTTTTCCCGTCCGATTCCGATGCTTCTGTGGCGATGGAGACGATCAGGGCAAGCCCTCGGTAGGTTTCGGGATCGAGGCCCGATCCCGGCGGGAGCGATGCTCTCCAAGCCCGCGCCTTCTCCAGGTGCGGTGCCGCCCGCCTCTGATCCGCAGGGCCTCCGCCTCCACCGAGCACCTTGACGACGGTTTGGAATTCGCCGGGCTCCGGTGGTTCAATCGAAGCATGCGCCCCGTCGTCGTCGGCACCGCCGGTCATGTCGACCATGGCAAATCCACGTTGGTGCGCGCCCTCACCGGCACCGATCCCGACCGACTCGCCGAGGAGAAGGCGCGGGGCATGACGATCGATCTGGGTTTTGCCGTGCTCGATCTACCCGGGGGCATCCGCGCCGGACTGGTCGATGTGCCCGGGCACGAGCGCTTCGTCAAGAACATGCTCGCCGGAACCGGCGGGGTGGATGTCGCGCTGCTGGTGGTGGCCGCCGACGAGGGCCCGATGCCCCAGACCCGGGAGCATGTCGACATCCTGCGCCTGCTCGGGGTGTCCCGCGGAGTCGTGGCCCTCTCCCGCGCCGACCTCGCCGATCCCGAAATCGCCTCGGTGGCGGCCGCGGAAACGCGCGCCCTGCTTGCCGGCACGCCGCTCGCCGACGCACCGATCGTTCCCGTGAGCGCGGTCACCGGCGCGGGGCTCCCGGAACTGGTCCAAGCCCTTGCGCAAGCCGCCGGCGCCGCCCCGGCCCGACCCGAAACCGGCCCCGTCCGTTTGCCCGTCGACCGCGCGTTCACCCTCCCGGGAGTCGGCACCGTGGTGACCGGAACCCTGGTCCGCGGCACCCTGCGCGCCGGCGACCCGCTCGAGGTGCAACCCGCCGGAATCGCCACCAAGGCGCGAACGTTGCAGGCATACGGGGAACGGGTCTCCGTGGCGACCGCCGGATCCCGCGTCGCCGTGAACCTGCCCGGAGTCGAACTCGAACAGGTCGCCCGCGGCGCGGTGCTCGCCACGCCCGGCACGCTGTCGCCGACCCGCACGCTCGATGTGCGCATCGAACTGTTGGCGTCGGCGCCCCGCCCCCTCCGGCACCGCGACCGGGTCCGCGTGCACCTGGGCACCGGCGAGATTCCCGCTCGCGTGCACTTGCTGGGCACCGACGCGCTGGAGCCCGGCGCGGAGGGCGCGTCGGCGCAGCTGCTCCTCGAAGGAGACGCGGCCCCGGCCCGCGGCGAACGTTTCGTCCTCCGCTCCTGGTCGCCGCAACGCGCGATCGCGGGCGGAACCGTGCTCGATCCCGCCCCGGCGCGCCGATGGCGCCGCACCGACACGGAGGCGCGCGATCGGCTGGCCGCGATGGCCGACACCGGTTCCGTCGACGCCGTGCATGGCGCGCTGGCGGCGAAAACCATCGATTTCACCGAGGACGAGGTGGCAAGCGCAGCCGGAATCGGGCGCGAAACGGCCACGGCCGCGCTCGAAACCCTCGCCGCCCAAGGCCGGGCCGTGCGCCTGCCCGACGGGCGGTGGATATCGGATCGTTCCGCCGACCGGGTCCGCGAGAGCGCACGGCGATTGCTCGGCGAGCACCACCGCAAGCATCCGCTGCGGAAATCGATGCCGCGCGAGGCCCTGCGAACGCCGATCACCAAGGCCGCCCAAGTTCGGGACATCGGCGCACTGGTGCAGTGGTTGGTCGACGACGGCGTGGCGGTGTCGGAGCCGGGCGGGGGCATTCGCCTTCCCGAGCATGCCGTGGTGCTGCCGCCCGCGTGGCGCAAGGCCGCCGACGAAATCGCGGCGGTCTACGACGCGGCCGGATTCCAGCCCCCGTACCCCAACGCGTTCGTCTACCCCCGCGACATTCCCGTGGGCGCGCTGCTAGGGGTCCTCGCCGACGAGGGGCGGGTGGCGCGGTTCGGCGACGATTTGTGGATAGGCATCGCGGCGTACCGGACGGCCGAG
>JBJTRZ010000175.1:0-1303 GCA_046076415.1 Armatimonadota bacterium | reverse complement strand
TGCACCACCGGCGCCGCCGTGCGTGCGGCGCTGTCATAGGTCGGGCACCGCACCTCGGTGCGCAGCACCGTGCCGCGACCGTGGGTCGACGCATGCAGGAACGGCCAGTAGATGGTCTGCGCCCACGCCTTGCCACCCGGCTCGGTCATGATCGGGCCGATAACGTTGACGACTTGTGCGATGCATCCGATCCGCACCCGATCCGCGTGGGAGAGCAGCGTGATCAGCATGCCCCCGACCACCAAGGCGTCCTCCATCGTGTAGCGCTGTTCGAGTTGCGGGCGAGCCACCGTCCACGGCTCGCCCGTGTGCACCTGATCCGGAGTTTGATACCAGACGTTCCACTCGTCGAAACACAATTGGATCTTTCGCCGGATTTTGCGCGACGCCCCGACCGCGTCGCACAGCGCCGCCGATTCCCGAATGAAATCGGCCATGTTCTCCGGCTCCGCGAGGAACGACGGGGTATCGTCGCGCGCGTTGCCATAGTACGTGTGCAGCGAAAGGTAGTCGGTCTGTTCGTAGGCCTCGTGCAGCGCCTCCCATTCCCACCGGCCGAACGTTTGCATGCCGCGTCCCGAGGACCCACAGAGCACGGTTTCAATGGTGGGATCGGTCCACTTCATCATCTTCGCGGCTTCGCGAGCGATGCGGCCATATTCGAGGGCGCTCTTTTGGCCCATCTGCCACGGACCATCCATTTCGTTTCCGAGGCACCAAACCTTGATCGCGTGAGGATCCGCCCAGCCATGGCTGCGGCGCAGATCCGACCAATGCGTGCCTTCCGGATGGTTGCAATATTCGACGAGCGCCTGTGCCTCGGCGGGGCCTCGGGTTCCGAGGTTGACCGCCATCATCGGCGCGGTGCCGGCCTTTCGGCACCAATCCACGAACTCGTTGGTCCCGAACGTGTTGGGCTCCTTGGCGAACCAAGCCAGATCGAGCCGGGACGGACGTGCTTCGATTGGGCCCACGCCATCCTCCCAGCGGTAACCCGAGACAAAGTTCCCTCCCGGGTAGCGCATGATCGGCATCGCCAAGGGGCGAACCAGATCGAGCACATCCTGCCGGAAGCCTTGCTCGTCGGCGGTTGGATGTTCCGGTTCATGGATACCCGTGTAGATGTGGCGGCCGAGGTGTTCGATGAACCCGCCGAAAAGGCGCGGGTCGACATCGGAGAGGGCGAAGTCGGAATCGAGGGTGATCTTGGCTTGGGTCATGGTGCGATGCGTGCAAGGAGGCGGGCGCGCGGTCGAGTCGGACTCGGCGCCGATGAGTACGACGGAAAACGCGGATCAGCGGC
>JBJTRZ010000174.1:0-6389 GCA_046076415.1 Armatimonadota bacterium | reverse complement strand
GAGGCCGCCACGGCCTCCGCCGGCTGCACCGGCCCCGCGGCGCCCTCCGCCGCGTCCGGGTCGTGCGGCACCGCCGCCACCCGGAGGCGAGGGCACACCGCCTGTCGGATTGGAAGGTGCTGCCGCGTCGGCCGGTTTCTTCTTGGGGGCCACCGGTGCGACCTTGGTGGATGTGGGGAGGTTGTTGTCCACCACGAACGACCATTCCGATTCGGTGATGTTGCCCTTGAAGTCCTTCGCCGCGAAGCGTACGGTGTGGCGACCGTTGGCCAGCGTGTTTTCGATCAGGGTGTCGCTCTTGGTGGTGGAGAGGTAGATCCAGTTTTTGAGTTCATCGAACTGGGTATCCACCGGCTTGCCATCGAGGCTGCCTTCGATCGTCGCGACATCGAGGCCGGATCCGAAATCGGTCATCTTCAACGCGGCCACGAAGGGCGGTTTGCCGTTGACGCTGGCGCCGGGCTTGGGGAACTGGTCCGTGACCACGGGGCCCGTCATGTCGGGAGCGTCCGAACGGAACGCGGAAAGGGTGCCATCGCCGGAAACGATGTAGATCGTTCCGTCGCTCACCGCGACCGGAGCCGTGATGTTGACCTCGTCGTTGATGGTGATCATTTGGCGGCGGCCCGCGCCAAAGCCGCCTCCCGCTCGACCCGCACCACCGGGGCCACCGCCGATGCCCGCGGTCGTGGAGGTTTCCGCGACCGGTTTGTTCGACGATCGCTCAAGCCGATATTGCCAGAGAAGCTTTCCAGTGTCCTTGGCAACCGCGAGGAGCGTGCCTCTGGCCGCGGCGAAGTAGAGGATGTCGCCCGCGACCACGGGGGCCGCGGTGGGAACGTAGGGAAGGGAGGCGGGTTGCTCCCAGCGGCCACGGCCGTTGGACGCGTTGACCGCATACAGCTTCGCACCCGGACCGGATTCGGACCGGCAGGCGACATAGACGACGCCCTCGGCGGCGACCGGCGCCGCGGTGATGTCCTCGGGGATCTGCGTGGTCCAACGGGTTGCTCCCGACGCCGGTTGGATGGCGAAGAGTTGACGGCCCGAGGGAACGTACAAACTACCGTCGGCATAGGTGAGCCCGTTGGGAAGGGTGCCGTACGGGAGGCGATACTTCCATTTGAGGATGCCGGTGGCGCGCTTGAGCGCATGCAGGGTGTTGTCGCCGGTGGTGAGGATCATCATCGTGTCGGCGAGCAAGGGGGAGGAGACGATCGATTCGCCCGCGTTGTAGGAACGGAATCCCGGGGCGTTGTCGCCGGTCTTGGGGTCGAGGGCGTAGAGCGTGCCGTTGTTGGAGCCGAAATACAACACGCCGTCTTCGACGATGGCCGCCGAACCGATGGTCCGGCCCGTGTTGAACTTCACCACCTCGTCGCCCGTCGCGGCGTCGATCACATACATCGCGCCGTCGCTCGCGCCAACGTAAACCTTGCCGTTGTCGACCGTGGGCGTGGTTGTGAATATCGCTTCCGCCGGCAAGCCCGTGTCCAATTTCGGGAATGCCCATTTGAGGGTTCCCGTTTTGGTCTCCACCGCGAAGAGCCTGCCGCCCTGGCGCGAACCGGTCTTCGTGACGAAAAAGGCCGTGTCGCCGGCAATCACCGCGGAAGCGGAGTTGGCGTTCTGGAATCCGCCGGTGTGCCGCCACAAAAGCGCCAGCGGAGGCAATACCTTCTCGCCGGAAACGCCCGTATGCTGCGCATCCCCGCGCAATTGCGGCCAGTCGGCCGAAGCGGCAACTCCCAGCACCGCGGAGAGGGCGACGGCGGCGACTGCGCCACCGAGGAGCGAATGCGTGCGACGAGAGGACATCCCCATACCGTTGTTCCTTTGCGCGGACACCGGAACCCGCGCCTAAGCGGGCCCTTGGAACCCGATGGCCGATTGCTGGACGATTATACGCTTGCCGCTTTCACGGCGTCAAGGAAGCAGTCGTACCGCAGTTGAATGGTATTGACACCAAAAAACAGAGAATCCCAGCGGCCGCGGTTCATCCGCCCGATTGGGCCCGATCGCGAATCGCCGCAAGCGTGGCGTCGAGGTTCGCCTGCATGGTCTTGTGCACGATCGCTTTGATCAACGGGCCCACGAGCGGAATCTCCAACCGATACTCGAGCGTGCTGGAGAAACGGGTCCCCCCCGACTCGGGCAGGAAACTCCAAACTCCCTCGAACTGGTCGTAGTCGCCCTCGAGCTGACGAAACGTGCAGGTGCCCGCCGTCAGATCCCAGACGTCCTCCTCGCGCCAACGGATCTTGTTTCCGAATTTGGGCACGATACCCACCCAGTCGCTGACCACGCGAAGACCGTCGTCGGATCGATCGACCAAATCGACGGAAGCGACATCGGCCATGAACTCCGGAAAACGTGCATTGTCGCGCGCGATCTCCACGACCCGGTCCACGGGCGCGTCGATCCTGATGCTGCCCTCAACCTTCGGCATACCATTCCTCCCCCGAATCCAACCGCACGGGCCCGGCTCATGCCGGGCGGCCGCGCACCGCACGAATCGCGGCATGCGCTCGGGCACGCAGGTGCCAAGTGGTCCGCATCGCATCGCGGAACCGCGGGCTTTCCGGTCGGGCAACCGCCGCCAGACCCTCGACAATCCGGTCGAAATACCGGCCCGGAGCGAACCACTCCTCCCACGCCCGACGTGCGCGGCGTCCTCGAACATCCGCCTCGAAATCGTACCGCGAAGCGATCCGTGCGACACGGTCCACCTCGGCTTCCCGCACCCGAACCACGAAGGAATCCCAATCGGGACCCTCGGGGAGCACGGCTTGGTCGGCAAGCAGGACGGGAACGCACCCCGCCTCCATCGCCTCGTACAAACGTATCGAGTTCGCGGACCTGCCACGTGGACACAGCGCGTAGCGCGTGCGCTCCATCGTGTCCTTGAACGTATTCCTCCGATCCGCGATTTCCTCGGTGGTGCCGGTCCACCACGGCCGACCGCCCTTGGGCCAAACGTCGATGCGGACGCTTCCTTCCGGAAGGACGGCGTCCATCATGCGTTGCCGCACCAAATCCGTCGCGGTGGCTCCGACGAACGCAAACGGAATATCCCGCTCGGGCCAATCCCGGCCGCCGAAGTCGAACTGGTGCAGGTTGGCATCGATGTAGTGGACCGGGAAGCTCCATCCGGCGATGTGGCGCTCGTCCACCGTGGACGTGTACCCGCCGGGAAGCACCGGGATCACCCGGTCGGCAACCGATAGTGCGACACAGCGCTCGCGCCATCGCCGATACATCGAGGAATCCAGAAACCGCGTCATGTGGACACCGTGGGTCGTGTTCGACGTGCACACCACGATGAGTTCCGCGTCCGCGGGATCGTCGGTCAGGCCATGGCCCGCCCGGGACTCCGCCGCCGCCTCGGCGAAGGCCCGGTACGGGCCGGTCGCGTTGGGAGGGGGCGGCCCCGCCGACGTGTCCGGCGCGACGAGGTGCAGTTTCACCGAACGGGTGCCCCTGCGCGTCCCCAGCGTCGTTCGAGGAACCCCGCGTAGATCTCGTGTCGCCGCCGGGTGTCGATGTCGCCCCCGAGTCCATGGCCGCCGGTCGGATCCACGACAAGTTCGACCAATGGACCCTTTCCCGCCTTGAGCAACTCCCGGTAGACCTTGATCGTGTCCTGGGCGAGAACATTGGTGTCCTCCAGGCCGTGAAGCAGCAGCAGCGGAGCCTTGAGACCCGGGGCGAGTTTGGTCAGGCTGTAGCGATCAAGCTCATCGGCCTTCCTACCTGCCGCGATCACCCCGCCCACGTACCAATTGTTGTAGTTCTGCCATTCCGTGGGACCCGCGCCGGCGATTCCCAGGGTGAACGTTTCCGGTGCCGTGTAAAGGCACATCTGGGTCTGGAATCCACCGAAGCTCCAGCCATGCAGCCCGACCCGTGCCTTGTCGACCCCGTATCCGGCCGAAATCCAGCCCACCGCGTCGACCAGATCCTCCACCTGGGCGACTCCCGGGCGCTCGTAGTTCGCCTTGCCGAAGACCGCTCCGTAGCCGGACGTTCCCCGAGGGTCCACCACCGCGTACCGATACCCGAGGGTCTCGGCGCAATAGATGCCGAAACGATCGACCGATCCGTCCTTGACTTGGTGGTCTTCGCCGAGCGGGCCGCCATACACGTAAATGAGCAGAGGGCGCACGTCCGCATCCTTCGCACCCGGTGGCTGCATCAAGGTTCCGTGGACCCACTGGCCATGGCGGTTGCGGAACCGGAACGGCTTGACGGGAATGCGGGTTTGACGGTCGGCGGCTTCGGGGGCATGGCTTTCGGTGAGGGTGCGCAGCCGGCCCTCCGTGTCGGCGACGACCAATTCGGGCAAGGCACCCCACGCGCTGCGGATCGCCGCGACCTGCCGAGCGTCCTTCGTGGGCAACACCTCCGCGTACCGCCCCGGCGCCGGCGACAGCCCGGTGAGCACACCGTCGGGAATCGAGGCCAATGCCGGTTCCATTCGGGCGGGCGAATCCCTCGACGTTCGAACGACAAGGCCGGTGCCATCCTGCGTGAAGCGGAGCGGATAGACCTCGAAGTCGCCGCGCGTGAGTTGGGTGGCTCCCTCGGAATTCGGATCGATCAACCACGCGTGGCGGTACCCGCTGCGCTCGAGCAGCACGCAGAGCCGCTTGCCGTCGGGCGAGAAGAAGGGATCCGCGAGCGAGGGGCTGCGATGCTCCCCGTCGGAGGTGTCGCGATGGACCGTTCTTTGGGACTTCGACTCCGGATCCGCGACCACCACGGTCAATTCCCGTTTGTCGCGCTTCCATGCCGCATACGCGAATCGTTTGCCATCCCGCGTGAACGGGTCCTCGGCCAAGGCGAGGTCGCCGGGTTCGCCGGCGGGTTTGCGGTGGACCTCCCATGGCTTGCCGTCGCCGCGAGGGGGTTGCGCGGCGTCGGAATCCACATCGACGCACCAGAGGACGGTTTCATTCGCATCTGGATCATCCCCGGTGTCGCGCTCCGTGGTGCGCGGCTGGGCGAAGCGATCCCGGTAGGTCAGGTACGAGACCGAACGCGGCGGCGCACCGGCGCGTCGCGAGGACACCAGCAACAGGCGGCGGCCATCGGGCGAGAGCCGCCAATCGTTCCACCGCAATCCGGTGGGCAGTTCGGGATTGAGCTGCTCTTCGATTCCCGCGACGGCCACGGGGCGGCGATAAATGCCGTCGCCGCGACGGAAAACGATCGCACGGTCGTGGTCGACGTAGCGGGCGCGCGTCTCCTGATCCCGCGTTCGGGTGAGCCGCCGGGGCACGGGATTCGAACCGTCCGCCTCCAGTTCGAACAAGTCGCCGCGATATGTGAAAACAATTCGGCGGTTCTCCTCCGCCCACCGGAATCCCTCGATTCCCGCGTAGGTTGGACGGGGCTCCTTGCGCTCGGCATCCGCCTTCCGATCCGCCTCGCGCAGTCGGCGACGTTCCTCTTCCGAAAGCGACGCGCGGCGCTGCTGCTCGGTGCGCTCCTTGTCCTCCGCTTCCGCGAGGGCCGACAGGTCCCGGTCGAACGGACGCAGCACGGCACGGGAAGTCAACGGGCGCGATTTGCCCGTCGCACGATCCCATATCCAAAGGTCCGGTCCGCCGGAGTCGCGGAGCCCCGCATCGTAGGGGTTCCACAAATACGCCAGCAGGCGTTCGTCGTGCGACCAAGCCAGCGCGCGCGCGGTGCGTCCCAGGTACGGCTTGTCGGGGAAAAGTTCCTCGAGCGTCAAGGGGGGTGCCGCCATCACGGGGGCGGCGAGGCACAGCAACAGGGCGAGGAGCGCGGTTCGCATTGACGGTGTTCTACCACGCGGCGACGGTGCGCCGATTGGTACAATGCGGGCGATGGATCCGTCGTCCCCGGTCGGCCAAGTGCGGGGTATCGGGACGCGAAACGCCGAGTTGTTGTCGAAGCTCGGAATACGGACCGTCGCCGACCTGCTCTCGCATTTTCCACGGCGCCACGAGGATCGGCGCCATCCGGTCCGTTTCGACGAGGCGGTTCCGGAGGTTCCGGTGCTCGTACGGGGCCGGGTGACCGGGGTGGAGACGCGATCTCCGCGGCGCCGCCTGACACTGGTGAAGGTCTTCCTCGAGGACGACTCGCCGGTCCGTGGGGTGTTGGTCTTTTTCAATCAACGGCATCTCGCCACCACGTTCGAGCGCCTGCGCGGACGCGAAATCCTCGCCTACGGCACGGTGCGACGGTCCGTCCGCGACCTCGAAATGACCGCTCCGGATTGGGAGGAGGTCGAACCCGACGCGGAGGGCGGCGCGCGGGGCGCACTCGTGCCGGTCTACGGCCTGACCGAGGGACTCTCCGCGACGCGGCTTCGCACGTGGATGCGGGATGCCCTCGACGGATCGGTCCCGTTCGAT
>JBJTRZ010000173.1:0-4625 GCA_046076415.1 Armatimonadota bacterium | reverse complement strand
GCCGTGCCCGACGCTACCGGGAAAACCATCGCGTGCTGGTCGAGGGGATGCGCGAACTGGGTTTCACGGAATACCTTCCCGAGGCGCTGCAAGGGTGGATCATCACCTCGTTCCGGTATCCCCGCGACCCACGCTTCCATTTCGAAACGTTTTACGGGGAATTGAACGACCTTGGGTACGTGATCTATCCGGGGAAGGTCGGGGATGCCGATTGCTTCCGTATCGGGCACATCGGGCGTTTGTTTCCGTCGGATATGCGGGCGCTGGTTCGGGCGATCCGGGAAGTGCTCGCCCGCATGGGGGTGGTCGACGTGGGGGCGCCGGGCTGACGGACCGTGGACGGTATAATCCGGGCGGCATGCGCATCGGACCGTTCGACATCCACCCGCCGGTCGTGCTGGCTCCCATGGCCGGCATCACATCGCATCCGTTCCGGCTGATTTGCAAACGCCACGGACGGGTGGGCTTGGTGGTCACCGAACTGATCAGTTCGATGGCGATCCATTATCGCAATGCGAAAACGTTCGGGATGTTCGATTGGTCCGACGAGGAACGGCCCGCATTTTGCCAGTTGTTTGGAGCCGAACCCTCCGTGATGGCCGAGGCGGCCCGCGTCGTGGTGGATCAAGGAGCCGACGGCGTCGACATCAACATGGGGTGCTGGGTCCCCAAGGTCGCCAAGACCGGTGCCGGTGCGGCGCTCCTCAAGGATCTCTGCCAAGCGGAAGCGGTCGTGTCGGCGGTGATCAATGCGGTTCCCGAGGTTCCCGTGACCGTCAAGGTGCGCTCGGGGTGGCAACAAGGCGACCTCACGGCGGTTCGTTTCGCGCGGGCCGCGGCGGATTTGGGCGCCCGGGCCATCGCCGTGCACGCGCGCTTCGCCTCCCAGGGCTTCACCGGTAGCGCCGATTGGAGCGTGATCGCCGCCGTCAAGGACGCGGTGGGGGACCGGATTCCCGTGATCGGCAATGGGGACGTGGCCACGCCGCGGGACGCCCGCCGAATGATCGACCAAACCGGGTGCGATGCGGTGATGATCGGGCGCGCGGCGATGGGGGATCCGTGGCTGCTCGAAAGGATCGGACTTTTCCTGGAAACCGGAGTACAAGCGCCGCTGCCGACGGTGCGGCAGCGCATCGCGGTTGCGCGCGAGCACGCTCGGCTCCAAGTGGAGGGGCAAGGGGAAGCCGCCGCCTGCCGCGAACTTCGAGGCGTGCTCGGACACTATTTCCGGGGGATACCCGGAGCGGTGCGCACGCGGTCGGCCCTCGTTGCCACCACGACCCTGGCGGAGATCGAAGGCGTGTTGGATGCCTGCGAGGCGTGGCATGTTGGTCTGGGAACGCTTGATTCGGCAACGTGCGAGGAATCGGAACCGATTGCGTCCGCGGCGCGTTGATCGGAAGGTGAAACGTCCAGCGCGCCCGCTTTCGCCGGCCACCTACTTGCGCCGCAATCCGGGGCGCGCGCTTCCGATGGCCGGGGTCATCGTGCTGTCCGTGTTCCTGATCGCGGGAGTCGCTGCGATCGCGCGCAGCATCGACCTCACCGTGCGCACGATCTATCGGTACACGGAATACTTCACCTACGTCATTCCCCAGCGCCAGTACCGCGAGGTGCCTGCCGATCAGGTCGAGGCCGTCCGGTTGGACCCGCGTGTCGATCGGATCATCGAGGGCGGCATCTTCATGATGAACATCAAGACCGTCATCGGAAGATTGCCGTTCGTGGTGCTGGGAACCACCGAGGAGGAACGCGGCTACCTGCTGGATCGGATCGGATCGGGACTGATCGATGGCCGCATGCCGGCGGAGGGGATGCCCGAGGCGATCGTTTCCGAGCCCATCGCCGAGAATCGCCACCTACGCGTTGGAGATATTCTGGCCGGGCCGACCGACGAAGGCGGGATTGCCGGGGCACCGGTGCCCGTGCGCCTCGTCGGGATCGTTTCGGGGCCGATTTGGATCGCCATGACGTCCCGTTCGTTCACGGACGGCAATTTCCTGCTCAACCCGCGATGTCGCCTGGTGACCACGAAAGATCCCAAGGCGCTCGATGGCCTCAACCGGTATTTGATGCCGGTGGAAAACAAGCGGGCGGGGCGCCTCGCTCCGGAGAAAGTCCAAGTGCTGAGCAAGGAAAACCTGCTCAAGGAGGTTCGGGACAGCCTCGAGTCGATGTTCCTGATCATGGAGATCGTGAGCATGGCCGTGATCTTCGTGATCGCGCTGCTCTGCGGAATGCTCTCCAATATCTATTTCACGCAACGAACCACCGAGTTCGGCGTGCTCGCCGCCCTTGGCATACCAAGATCGGTCCTGATCGGGCGAATCGTTGGCGAGACCGTCCTGCTGACCACCACGAGTTGGATCGTCGGAGGAGCCGTCACGTGGTTCGCGTTGCGCTTCCTCGCCGACAAGGTGTTTCGCGGGCGTGGATTGTTCCTCGATCCCTCCGACGGCTGGGCGTACGCGCACACGATTCCCATCCCTTTGATGATCACCGGTTTCGCCGTGGCGACCATCGCGTGGCGACTCGTTCGACTCGACCCGGTTGCGGTGATCGAACGACGATGAAAGGGGAGGCGACCATGCTTGAGGCGCTGGGAGTCGGGCTGCGGTACCGGGACGGTGCACGGGAAACCCATGCGCTCCGCGACATCGACCTATCGCTGGAATCCGGCCGCGTCTACGGAGTCATGGGACCGTCCGGCTCGGGCAAATCCTCACTGCTTACCGTGCTCGCCGGGTTGCGCAAGCCAACGGACGGGGAGGTTCGTTTCCGCGGGAATGCGCTTTCGGGGCTGCCCGAGGGGGGACGGGCGCGGATACGTCGCGAACGATTCGGGTTTGTATTCCAGCAGCCATTTCTTCTCCCGTGGTTGACGGCTATGGAGAACGTGTTGGTGGGCGTGTCCGGTTCGCGTACCGAGGGTGTGCAGCGGGCAAACAATTTGTTTGCCGATCTGGGGATCGATGCCTTGTCCGGGCGGTACCCGGAACAGCTTTCTGGTGGCGAGCGCCAGCGCGTCGCGGTGGCGCGGGCGCTTGTCGGCGAACCGGAGGTCTTGTTCGCCGACGAGCCCACCGCCGCGCTGGATCAGGAAAACGGCAGGCGGGTCGTTGCCGCGCTCGGTGCTTGGCGCGGTCGCGGGACGGTGGTGATCGTGACCCATGACGCCGGAATGCTCGATGGCGCGGACGAGGTGATCCGTTTGCGGGATGGGCGCCGGGTGCCCGGAGTCGTTTCTTCGCCGTGAACGGGCCATTGCCCGGAGGCAATCGTTATCTGGATCGGCCTATTGGTCGAAATCGGGTCGACCGGGATGCGGCGCACTTGGTGATTCGGGCGATCGACGCGAACGCGCTGCCCGTTCACGGCTGCCTGTTCGTGGTGTTCGGAATGGCGTGCATCCTTTCGTTGGGCCTCCTGGCGATGGTTTCGGAACGTCGCTACGACGATACGACGCTGGGATTTTTCGCACCGCGCCGGAATCATTTCGGTTTCCTGTGGCTGGTTTCGACCGGGGTTATGGCGCTTTTTCTTCCCTGGTGGATTCGTCGCTGGCATGGTCCCGCATCCGTGGTCGACTTTTCCCGGCCCGAGCGGTTGGTGCGCCGTCGAGGCACGGTGCTCGCTCCGTTTTCCCGGCTGGAATGCGTCGCATTGCGCGAGATCAGGGATCCGGATGGCGCTTTGCTGGTTCGGGTTTCCCTTTGGCATACCGACGGCATGGAGTGCGATTTGGCCGAGGAATACGATGAATCCACGGCTCGGGAACTGGCGAACGAGATTTCCGGGTTCGTGGGAATACCGGTCCGCTGGATCGAGTCGGCGGGGGTTGGTTGAACCCGGGTTCGTAGTGCAGGGACAATTTTGCTTGCGACCGGGAAGCGTGCGCGGGCAAGAATGTACTGACACGGCGTGCACCGACGGCGCCCCCACCTCCAGAACAAGACATAACAATGATTATCGGACGTTATTTTTTCAAGATTGCCTCGTCGGAAAGACGGTCGGTCGGTAACCCGATTCCAGACGAATGGGCGCAGGGCGGCCGTGCCATGACCGGGCCACCGCACGTGTCCGGCTCTGCGATGGCTCCGCTCCCGCCCTGCCCAGACCGGCCTCTCCTCGGAACGCGGTCCGACTACCGGATACCCATTTCCCGCAGCGAATCAACCGGGGCTGGAATCCCACAACCCCGTTGAACCCTCTGAACAAAAAAGCCCGACCGCAACGGTCGGGCTTTCCCAAATAAACGAGTCGGTGGTTCAGGCGGCGTTCGCGGCCGACGGAAACTCTCCGAGGCGCTGTTCGATCACGCGCATTTGGTCGTGACAGCGATCCAAAAGGCTGTCCACGGATTCGATGCCTGTCGAGGAACGTCGATTCCGCGACCAAAACACATAGGCGGCCGTGCCTGCGGATACCGCCGCGGCTACCACGCCCACCATCACATAAGCCTTCCGGGTACTCTCCGACATCGCAAAATCCTCCGGTGACCGAACGCCCAAAGTCTACCATGCCACCGAGTGGCCTCTGGAACGGGAAACTACTCCCGTTTGAACGAATGATGGGCCGGAAAGGTTCCGGACTGGAGGTCCATCTCCCGGCAATATCGCGCG
>JBJTRZ010000172.1:0-2839 GCA_046076415.1 Armatimonadota bacterium | reverse complement strand
CGTCAGCGCGGGGTCCTGCCGCTTGGAGAGGCCATCCGGCGAATGACATCGATCCCGACCGATCGTTTGGGATGGGGCGATCGAGGCAGGATCCGCGTGGGGAAACGTTGCGGATTTGGTGATCTTGGACCCGGAGACGGTGGAGGATGCGGCCTCGTTCCTCGACCCGACCCTGCCGGCGCGTGGAATCGCCGCGGTATGGGTGGCCGGCACGCTCGCCTGGGATGGCGACCACGCCACCGGGTCGCGGACGGGTCGGGTGTTACGCGCCGGGAACCGGCGCAGTCAGGCTTGACTCCGCCGCCGCGATGAGTTCGCGCACCTTGCGGGGAACATCACGGTCCTCTTCATAAGGGATCATTCCGGCGAGGCGCTCCAGCGTGGCGCGGAACCATTCGGCGCCGGTTTCGGCGGCCGCCAGCGACGGGAAGCATTCGATGCGGTGGAACCACCCTCCGTAGAGTTGCCCGATCACCCGGAAACCCTCGTCGGCCGACTCGATCGTCAACCGGGCATCGGCGTCTTCAGGGTCCTCCGGATCGGCCCACTCCGAATCCGCGAGCACGCGCCCACCCTCCGGTCCGGGCGCGCCGATCGTGGCCCCCTCCTCGGTGGGAATCCAATCCCGCGCGATTTCATCGTGCATTGTCCTCGCCTCCGCGCCGCCGGCGCGCATCCGCACGCCGATCCATGAGTCTTTCCGCCAGCAAAAGCGCCGCCGCAATTGGGTTGCCCAGCGCGCGCACGCCGCGGGCGAAGCGACGGGCATCATCGACCAAGGATCCCTCGGCATTGTGCCAAGTCACCGGCTGGCGCAACCAACCTACAAACGCTCCGATGCCGCCGCCGAGCACCAGGAACCACCCCCAGGGGTGGCCCCGCAGCCAATCGAAGAGCCAAGGGATCACCAAACCCTCCGCGTTCGCCGCTCCGACGGACCGCCCACGACCGTGCCCGGAGGGTCCGCGAGGCTCCTCCGGGCGTCAAACCACGTCAGGGCTCTCGCCACGCGGCTCCCGGGTGCAGCAATCCATCCGCCTTTTCGGGCCCCCAGGTGCCGGTGAAATAGGGCATCACATCCGCCGGGTGCTTGCGCCACGATTCAAGAATCGGAGTGAGCAACCGCCACGCCGCCTCCACCTCGTCGCCGCGCGCGAACAGGCTGGCGTCCCCGCGAATCGCGTCGAGCAGCAACCGCTCGTACGCGTCGGCGATCGGGACATCGGGAAACGCCGAATGATACGTGAAATCGAGGTTGACCGGGCGAAGGGTCATGCTTGGACCCGGTTCCTTGGCACCGATCTGCAGATGGATGCCCTCGTCGGGTTGGATCCGGATCACCAACACATTGGGATTGACATCTCCTCGGTCCATCCGGGCGAAGAGCACCTGCGGAATCGCCCGGAAATGAACGGCAACCTCGGTGACGCGGCGCGGCATGGCCTTTGCGCACCGAACATAGAACGGAATTCCGCCCCACCGCCAGTTGTCGACATGGAGTCGGAGCGCCACGTAGGTCTCCGCGCTGGAATGCTCCTCGACTCCCGGTTCGCTGCGGTAGCCGGCGTATTGACCGCGGACCGTTTCGTGTTGGACGTTTTCCGCGGGAATCGGCCGAATCGAGCGGATCGCCTTGACCTTTTCGTCGCGGACCGCGTTGGCATCGAGTCGCACGGGGGGTTCCATCGCGACGAGCGAGAGGATCTGCAGCGCGTGGTTCTGCAGCACATCGCGCGTCATCCCCGTCTGGTCGAAGAAGTTGCCCCGCCCCTCGACCCCGATCTCCTCGGCCACGGTGATCTGCACATGGTCGACGTATTTGTGGTTCCAGAGCGGCTCGAAGAGTTCGTTGGCGAATCGGAAGACCAGGATGTTCTGAACGGTCTCCTTGCCGAGGTAATGGTCGATCCGGTAGATCTGGTCCTCGACCAAATGGCTAAGCAACACATCGTTGAGGTGTCGCGACGTCTCCAAATCGTAGCCGAACGGCTTTTCGATGATGACGCGGGTCCAGGTCGCGCCATTGGCTCCGTTGCGATTCAGTCCGACCGCGCCGAGTTGTGCGACGACGGTTTCGTACTGCTCCGGCGGAATGGCGAGGTAGAAAAGCCGGTTGTGCGCGTGGCCGGTTTCCCGGTCCAGCGCGTCGAGGCGATCCTTGAGGCGCTGGTAATCCTCGGTACGGTCGAACTCGCCGCGAACATACGAACACCTCTCGGCGAACGACTCCCAGTCGCCCATGCGCGCCTTGGGCGCGAATTCGGACATGGAGGCGCGCAGGTCGGTGCGGAAAATCGCGTCGTCCTTGTCGCGGCGGGCGTAGGCGATGAGCTGGAAATCCTCCGGCAGGTGGCCATCGCGATGCAGGGCGTAGAGGGCGGGCGTCAACTTGCGCCGCGTGAGGTCCCCGGTGGCGCCGAAAAGGACGACGACGCAGGGATCGAGTTCCTTGGGCATGTCGGGTTATTCTACCGTGCCGACCGATTCAGTCAGGATTCCCGGAACGCGGTCGATGCACCGGGTTCGGTGGGCGTTTCGTAACGACCACCACGCACGTTCGCCGGGTGGACGAAACGATCCCGAAGGTGCGGAATCACCTCCAGGAAAGGGCAGGGATCCCCGAGCGCAACGTGGTCGAAAAGAACCAAATGCTGGTGGATTTGGCCCATGTCGCCCACATGGGGCACGGTCGGCAATCCATGCGCCTTGGCCATGAGCGCCACGACCAGATATTCGCCCACCCCGCCGAGGCGCACGGCATCTGCTTGGACGTAATGCAGGGCCCCGGCGGCGAGGTAATTCTTGAAAACGACACGGTTAGGCAAATGCTCGCCCGCCG